>DAOTYM010000001.1:0-3627 GCA_034434775.1 Anaerolineae bacterium
GTGAAGAAGAGGATGTCCTCCTCCCGCCGGGCCGCCAGCACCTCCGGCACGCGCCGGTCCACGGCCTCCAGGGCGTCGGCGTAGCCCCGGGGGTTGTTGCGGTGCCCGTAGAGCATGTCAAAGTCCACGAGGTTCGTGAAGATGAGGCCCCGGTCCACGCGGGCCATGAAGGCCAGGGTCTGGTCCACGCCGTCCATGTTGTCGTGGATATGGACGGCCTCGGTGATGCCGCGCCCGGCGAAGATGTCCTCAATCTTGCCCACGGCCCAGACCGGCTGCCCGGCCTCCTGGAGGCGGTCCAAGAGGGTGGGGCGGGGTGGCTCCAGGGAGAAGTCCCTGCGGCGGTCCGTGCGCACGAAGCGGCCTGGCTCGCCCACGAAGGGCCGGGCGATGACACGGCCCACGGCGTGCTCGCCAGTGAGGAGTTCCCGGGCGATGCGGCACATGCGGTACAGTTCCTCCACCGGGATGACCTCCTCATGGGCCGCGATCTGGAAGACGCTGTCGGCCGAGGTGTAGACGATGGGATAGCCGGTGCGCAGGTGCTCCGGCCCCAATTCCTCAATGATGACTGTGCCGGAGGCGGGGTAGTTGCCCAGGGTCTTGCGGCCGATGCGCCGCTCAAACTCCTGGATGACCTCCGGCGGGAAGCCGTTGGGGTACGTGGGCAGGGGGCGCGTGGAGATGATGCCGGCGATCTCCCAGTGGCCGGTGGTGGTATCCTTCCCGGCCGAGGCCTCCTGCATGCGGCCGTAGGCCCCGGCCGGGTGAGGCTCTGGGGGCACGCCCAGCACGTCCGCCAGGTTGCCCAGGCCCAAGCGGCCCAGGTTCGGCAGGCGCAAGCCCCCCACGGCGCGGGCCGTGTTCGCCAGGGTGTTGGACCCCTCGTCTCCGTAGGCCGCGGCGTCGGGCGCAGCCCCGACGCCCACGCTGTCCAGCACGATGAGGATGGCTCTCCGCGGCATCGCCTTCCCCTACCTTTCCGGCCTCAGCAGGCGCTCCAGGTCCGAAAGGCTCACCCGGGAGGTCATGTCCAGGCTGAGGGGGGTGACGGAAACCAGCCTCTCCACCCGCGTGGCCCAGATGTCCGAGTCCGGCTCCACCCCCTCAAACGTCTGGATGGCGTCGTAGTCCAGGATGGGAGCGCCCCCGGGTGAGGCGTAGGCGCGCACGAAGGCAACGTGGTACCGCTGGCGGGATTGGCGCGTCACCCGCCAGGGCGTCTGCGCCGTCGCCCCCTGCGGGACGTCCACCTTCAGGACGTCCACGTCGTGCGGCAGGGGCGTGGCGAGCATGCGCTGGGCGAAGAAGCGCAGGAAGTGCTGCGCGGCGCTGAAGTCCAGTTCCGTGGAGTTGTCGTAGTGGAGGGCCTTCTCCGTCTCCAGGGAGACGGCGAGGGCCGGCACCCCCAGGTCGGCCGCCTCCAGGGCCGCGCCCAAGGTCCCCGAGGCTAGGACGTCGGTCCCCAGGTTCGTGCCGTAGTTGATGCCGGAGATGAGAAGGTCCGGGCGGCGGGGGGCCAGGGCCAGCACCCCGTAGAGGACGGCCATGGCGGGGGTGCCGAGGATGGCGTAGGCCGGGACCTCCACCTGGGCTACCCGGAGGGTTTCCCGCGCTGGAGTCTGCCCCCGCTTTCCAGCGATGGCCCTGCCGGTCCCCGTCTGCTGGTCTCGGGGCGCGACCACGAGCACCTCTCCCAGGTCCAGCACCGCCTCTACAGCGGCGCGCAGCCCTGGGGAGCGGATGCCGTCGTCGTTGGTGAGCAGGATGAAGGGCCTTTCGGCGGGCAAACGCCACCTCCTGTTGCGGGGGTCGGGTCTCGGCGGATTATACCTTCCCGCGGGGCAAAGCACAAACCGGCGAGGGACGGTCAGGCCAGGCCCAGGTCCCGCCGGATGCGCTCCACCTGGGCGCGGGCGGCCTGGCGGCCGCAGGCGATGAGTTCATCCACCTGGGAGAAGTCAATCAGGCTCAGGCGGCCCACAGCAGGGTAGATGATGCAGTCGGCCGCGTGCCCCTCAGCGTGGGTGGCCCGGTTCAGCATGTAGAAGGTCAGCGACCACACCTCAAAGATGTTGCGGGGCGGTGCGGAGCGGCGCACCGGCGGCAGGACGTCCACGGCGATGACGTACTCCGCCCCCAGCACGCGGGCCACGGAGACCGGCAGGTTGTTCACCAGGCCGCCGTCCACCAGGACGCGGTCTCCTTCCACCACCGGCGTGAAGGCCCCGGGCAGGGCGCAACTGGTCCGCACAGCCCAGGAGACGCGCCCTTCCCGCAGGATGACCTCCTCCCCCGTCAGAAGGTCCACGGCCAGGGCGGCGAAGGGGATGGGGAGGTCGTCAAAGGTCATCCCGTGCAGGAACCGCTCGTCCATGTACTCGGCCAAGCGGTCAATGTCAAAGAAGCCCAGTTGAGGCCGCACCACCTTGCCGAGTTTGGTCCACTGGAGGTGGCGGGCTTCCTCCACGAGGTCCTCCAGGGGCACGCCGGCGCAGTAGAGGGCCCCCACCGCCGCCCCAGCGCTGACGCCGGCCACCACGTCCGGCCGGATGCCCGCCTCTTCCAGGACCTCCAGGACGCCCAGATGGGCCGCGCCTCGCACGGCCCCGCCGCTCAGCGCGAGCCCCACCTTGGGCCGCGCCGCCCCCTTGCCCAAGAGGAGCCCTGGCGCCTTCCCCGGTGCCAGGTCCAGGGCCAGGCGCAGTTCGTCCCGCACCGGGATGCCGGAGAACCCCTTCTCCTCGCCGCCGTGGTGCCGCAGGACGGCCTCGGGCACCAGCTCGGTCAGGCGGAACCCCAGCCGCTGGTAGAGGGAGAGGGCCGGCAGGTCGTCGTTGGTGGTCGCCACGGCCACGCGCCGCTTCCCTGCCTCCAGCGCCAGGTGGCAGAGCGCCTCCACCAGTTGCGCCCCGATGCCCAGGCCCTGGTGCTCCGGCAGGACGTTCAGGGCAACGATGACGGCCTGGTCGTCCTCCAGGGCGTAACTCAGGAAGCCGATGGGGGCCATCTCGGAAGGGGCATCGGCGCAGGACCGGTCATCCGGGGGCCTCTCGGCCCAGGCGAGGAGGGCCGGCAGCGCCCCTAGGTCGTAGGTCTGGCCGAAGCAGACGACCTCGGTCTCCCCCCAGAAGTAGAGGGCCATCTCCAGGACGTGGGACATCTCCCCTGGCCCGGCCGCCCGGATGAGGTGGCGGGGGCGCATCGGCACGCCGCGCCAGCCCACCACCTGGAGCCTGGCGTGCACAGGGCAGACGTACTCCCCCGTGATGGGGTCCCGGTACTGGGCGTTCGCCTCGCAGAATTCGCACCTCATGGCTCCACCTCACCTCCCGAGGATTCCGGCTCCCGGCACCTCGGGCAGGCACGAGCCCTGCCCTACGGGTAGAATCCGTTCAATCCGTTCCCCAAAGTCCCCTGACAGCGCCCTGGGCAGGCACAAGGCCTGCCCTACGGGTCAATCCGTTCCCCGTAATCCGTTGACAGCCCCCGGGCAGGCACGAGGCCTGCCCTACGGGTCAATCCGTTCAATCCGTTCCCCAAAGTCCCCTGACAGCCCCCCGGGCAGGCACGAGCCCTGCCCTACGGGTCAATCCGTTCCCCGTAATCCGTTGACAGCCCCCGGGC
>DAOTYM010000002.1:0-5149 GCA_034434775.1 Anaerolineae bacterium
CTCCAGCCATTCCCTCTCCGCCTGTGGCCAGGGGGTTGAACCTGTGCAGAGGAGGGGCATTGCAAGGAGAGCCGCGGGTTTGACAGGTTGACGGGGTCCGTGTATAATATAGGCGCACGGTGGGGGCATCCCCAACTGTGCAGGGTGCCGAGGTAGCTCAGTTGGTAGAGCACGTGACTGAAAATCACGGGGTCCCCAGTTCAAGTCTGGGCTTCGGCACCATCGCACGGGCGGAAGTAGTTCAGAGGTAGAACGTCTGCTTGCCAAGCAGAAGGTCGCGAGTTCGAATCTCGTCTTCCGCTCCAGGGGTGGCTCGTGCGAGCCGCCCCTTCTGTCAGGCGACGTAGCCAAGTGGCAAGGCAGGGGTCTGCAAAACCCCGATCGCCGGTTCGAATCCGGCCGTCGCCTCCACAAGCCGTCCCCCTCGGGCTTCCCCTTGGCATCCTTCTTGTTCCAGTTTTCCGCGCAGGGCGAGAGCATCTGACGTTGTTCCGTGCGCGCGTTCCACCGCGGGGCGCGGCCGCACCGTCCCCTGGGCCCGCTTCGCCCTTGGGTTGACATTTCGTGCGGGGCGGTGCATAATCCCCTGCGAGTGGGGGCATCGGGTTCCAGAGAGGGGAGAGCCATGAGCGAGATGACCCTGAGCGCGGCGTTGCAGGAGGCCCGCGAGGCCGTTGACGAGGAACGGCACGAAGAGGCGATGCTGCTGGCCCGGCACGTGCTGCGGGAGCACCCGGCCTGCGTGTGGGCCTACCGGCTCCTGGCCGAGGCCGCCCTGGAGCGGGGCGAGCGCCGGCAGGCCGAGGACCTGTTCCTCCGGGCCCTCAGCATAGACCCCGAGGATTACCTCTCCTGGTTCGGCCTGGCCATGTTGGCGGAGGGCGAAGAACGCCTGGAGGAGGCCACCCGCTGGGCCCAGCAGGCCTTTGACCTGGAGCCGGGCAAACCGGGGATCCGCGAACTCCTCGCACGCCTGCAGCGGCGAGGGGGGGCCATCCCCGAGCGCCTGGACCTCTCCCGGGCCGCCCTGGCCCGTCTCCTGGCCCGCGGCGGCCTCTACGAGCAGGCCATCCAGGAGTACCGGGCGGCCCTGGAACAGAGCCCGAAGCGGGCAGACCTCCTGCTGGGCCTCGCCGAAGCCCTCTGGCGCCACGGCCGCCGCATTGAGGCCGCCGAAGTCTGCCAGGACATCCTGGAGCGCCTGCCCAACTGCCTGAAGGCCCACCTCCTCCTGGGCGAGATCTGGCAGCGGGCCGGGCGGGAGCACGAGGCGCGCGCCCTCCTGGCGCGGGCCCAGGAACTGGACCCCCTCAACGCCATGGCCCAGGAACTCCTGGGCGAGCGTTCCCCCTTGCCGCCCCAGGACCCCGTTCTGCCGCCCCTGGAGGTGGAGCGGGAGGCCCTGTGGAAGGTGCCGGAGGAAGCGCCTCTGCCATCCCTGGAGATGCCGGCGGCCCCCAGCGCCGAAGTCCCCCTGCCCTGGGAGCCCGAGGGAGCGGAAGCGCCGATCGCAGAGGTGGAGGAAGAGGCGGTAGAGGCCTACGGCCGCGTGCCCACACCAGAAGCCGAGGAGGCTCCAGAGCCCCTGGAGGAAGTCCCCGACTGGCTGAAAGCCTTAGAGGCGGAAGTCGCCGCCGAGGAAGCGGAACCTGCCGAGGAAGCCGCCTGGCTCCAGGCCCCACCCGCCGAAGCGGAGGCGGAGGGGGCAGTGGGCGTGGAGGTGCCGGCCCCGGCCGTGGAAGTGCCAGAGGTCGGCCCCGCGGCCGAAGAGCCCCTGCCTGCCTGGCTCCTGGAGGAGGGGGAGGAAGCGGAGGCCCCTGCTCCCCCAGAGGAAGGGGTCGCCCTGCCGTCGTGGCTGCAGGGGATGGAGGAGGAAAGGCCGGTGCCGGAGGCGCCCGTGGCCCCGCCCCCGGAGGCACCCGTGGGGGCAGCGCCGGCGGAGGCGGAGGGCGTGCCCGACTGGCTGGCGGAACTGCGCCGCCGGGCGGCTGCCACAGTGGAGGTGCCGGAGGAGGCCGCCCCGGCAGCGGAAGAAGCGGTGGAGGAAGCCCCTGAGGCGCTGGTGGAAGAAGGCGCTCCGTGGGTAGAAGCGGTGCCGGTGGAGGAGGAAGCCCCCACGGTGTCGGCGGAAGCCGTCGCCTGGGCGGAGGAAGCCCCCGAGGCACCGGCAGAGGAAGCCGCTCCGCCGGCGGAAGCCGCCGTGGAGGAACGGGCCGCAGTGGAAGGAGCGCCCCCGGCACGGGTGGAACTGCCGGCCGAGGCCCGCGCCGCCCTGGAGCGCCTGGCAGTCCGCCCCAACGACCACGGGGCCCGGCTCCTCGTGGCGAGGGCCTACGCCGCGCAGGGCGAGGTGCTGGAAGCCCTCGCCCACTACCAGCACCTGGTGACCGTGGACGACGTGCTGGCCCAGGTCGTGGAGGACTTGGAAGACCTGGCGGTGCGGGAGCCCCACCTGGCCCGCGTCCACCAGTTGTTGGGGGATGCCTTCATGCACCAGGGCCGGCTCAACGAGGCCCTGGGGGCCTACCGGCAGGCGCTGCAGATCCTGCACAGGCCCCCAACTTCTACACCACCCTGCTGAGAGGAGACCCTGTGGAACTGGAACGCACGCTGGTCATCATCAAGCCCGACGCAGTGGAACGGGGGCTCATCGGCCCCATCATCACCCGCCTGGAACAGCGAGGGCTGCGCATCGCGGCCATGAAGATGATGCGGATCTCGGAGCCCCTGGCCCGGCGGCACTACGCCGTCCACGAAGGCAAGCCGTTCTTTGAATCCCTCATCCGCTACATCACCGCTGCCCCGGTGGTGGTGATGGTGGTGGAAGGGCGCAACGCCATTGAACTGGTGCGGCGGACCATGGGCGCGACCAACCCCCTGGAGGCCACGCCTGGCACCATCCGGGCGGACTTTGCCGCGGAGATCGGCCGCAACCTGGTGCACGGGTCGGACGGCCCGGAGACGGCCCGCGCCGAGATCGCGCTCTTCTTCCGCGAGGAGGAAATCCTCTCCTACGAGCGGGCAGTGGACACCTGGGTCTGGGAGTGAGAGATAGAGGGAACGGTGGAACGTCCGAGGCTGCCGGTACGCTTGGTCGTTCTGACCGGGGCGGGGGTCTCCGCGGAGAGCGGGGTGCCGACCTTCCGCGGGCCGCAGGGGCTCTGGCGTCAGGTCCGCCCGGAAGACCTGGCCACGCCGGAGGCCTTCCAGCGGGACCCGCGCCTGGTGTGGGAATGGTACGACTGGCGCCGGCAGGTGGTCTCCCGGTGCCGGCCCAACGCCGCGCACACGACCCTCGCCTGCATGGAGAGGGTCCTCCCGGAAATGACCCTCATCACCCAGAACGTGGACGGGCTGCACCAGCGATCTGGGAGCCGCAACGTCTTGGAACTGCACGGGAGCCTCTGGCGCGCCCGCTGCGTGCGGGAAGGGACGGTCGTCCCTCTCACGGATGTGCCCCTGCCCCAGGTTCCGCCGCACTGCCGGGCCTGCGGCGCGCTCCTGCGGCCCGACGTGGTGTGGTTCGGCGAACCCCTGAACCCCCGCACCCTCCAGGCGGCCATGGAGGCGGCCTCGCGGGCCGAAGTCATGTTGGTGGTGGGGACGTCGGCGGTGGTCTACCCGGCCGCGCAACTCCCCCTGATGGCCCTGGAACACGGGGCTTACCTCATTGAAGTCAACCCCGAGCCGACGCCGTTGAGCGCGCTAGCGCACGAACGGTGGGCCGAGCCGGCGGGGGAGGCCCTGCCGCGCCTGTGGGCCATGTGGCAGGGTGCTGGATGAGGGACGCGGGCGAGGGGTCACGCCATGCGCACCAGGACGTTGGAGTCCTGCCAGAGTTCTTCCAGGCGGTAGTAGGCCCGCAGTTCGGGCGAGAAGATGTGCACCACCACGTCGCCGTAGTCCAGCAGGATCCAGCCGGTGTGCGGCTCGCCCTCCAGGTGCAGGAGCCGGGCGCCAGCCTCCTTCGCCTGCTGCCGCACCTCCTCGGTCAGGGCGTCCAACTGGCGCTCGCTGGTCCCGCTGCAGAGGACGAAGTAGTCGGCGAGGATGGAGACCTCGTGGACATCCAGCAGGATGATGTCCTCGGCCTGCTTGTCGGCCAGCCAGTCCACGATCTGCCGGGCAAGGGCTTTCGCGTCCAGGGCATCCCTCCTCAACGACAAAAGGGTAATCCATTCAAGCACATTGTACCACAGGGGAGGGCAAACCGGCAAAGCCATCTGTAGGGGCAATTCACGGATCGCCCTTCCAGATCCCCATGGCGGGGGGGAGGGGTCGGGGCTTTCGGGGCAATACGTGCCCAGCGCCTGTTTGCCTCCCCTCCTGAAACGGGGTATCATACGCCCCGACACCCTTGAAGGCGCTCGTCCCATGGCTCGGTGGCGGCACGCGTGGCGGGAGTGGTGGCCTTGCCTGGGCCTGGCAGCGGTGACGGCCCTTGTCTTCGGGCCGGCCTGGACGGGCCGCTCCCTCCTCTACGGCGGGCTGGACATCCAGACCATCCACTACCCCATCCACGCGGCCTACGCCGCCGCCCTGCGCCAGGGGGCTTTGCTCCTCTGGACGCCCCTCCTGGCCTGCGGCTTCCCCCTCTTCGCCGAGGGGCAGATGGGAGGCCTCTACCCGCCCAACCTCCTCCTCTACCGCTTCCTGCCCCTGGACCTGGCCCACAACTGGAGCGCCCTCCTGCACCTGCTCCTCGGCCTCGTCGCGGTCTACGCCTTTGCCCGGACGTGGGGCTTCAGCCGGGCTGCGGCGGCCCTGGCCGGCTTTGTCTACGCCTGGAGCGTGCCTCTGTCCACCCTGGGCGATTTCGTCCCCGCCTACGCGATGGCCTGGCTGCCGGCCCTCCTTGCCGCGCTGGAGCGGGGCTACCGCTCCCGCCGGTGGACGGCCTTCCTCGCCGCGGGCGTCGTGCTGGGCCTCCAGGGGCTCGTCTTCTTCCCCCAGGGGATGGTCCTCACGGGCCTCGCTGCGGGCCTTTTCGCCCTGGTGCGGGCGGCGGGCATGGAGTGGCCCAGGGCCTGGCGCGCCCTCCTGGCCACGGCGGCCGCAGCGGTGCTGGGGGCAGCCCTCTCCGCCGTCCAGTGGCTCCCCACCCTGGAACTCACCCGCTTCTCCATCCGGGCCGGAGGCCTGGATCCCG
>DAOTYM010000003.1:0-2900 GCA_034434775.1 Anaerolineae bacterium
GAGATGGCCGTCCTCACCGGCCAGCCCCTGACGCAGACGGCGCGTGCTGCCGAGGAGAGCACCCTGTGGGTCCTGGAGCGGAAGGACTTTGAGGACCTGGTCCAGAGGTACCCGGGCATCCGCCGGGCCCTCAGCCAGGACCTGCGGGCCCCTCTGAGCACGGAGGACCGCTCCCGTGCCGTGGAGGTGCTGCGGACGGTGCCCCTCTTCCGCGATCTGCCCCAGGAGGCCCTGCGGGCCATCGCCCGGCGGCTCCTGGTGCGGCACGTGCCCGCGGGCGAGGTGGTCTTCGCCGAGGGGAGCACCGGCGACGCCCTCTACGTGGTGGAGTCCGGCGAGGTCCAGATCGTGACCGGCGCGGGGGCCGGGACCAAAGTCCTGGCCACCCTGCGGACGGGCGAGTACTTCGGCGAGATGGCCCTCCTCACCGGGAAGAGCCGCTCCACTGGGGCCCGGGCCGTGCGGGACACCAACCTGTGGATGCTCTACCGCACCGACTTTGAGGAACTCCTCGTCCGGCACCCCTCCATCAGCCTGGCCCTGAACCGGGCCCTCAGCGAGAGGCTCCTGGAGGCCGACCGCCGCTTCTACGAGGCCCATCTGAGCCGCATCCCCCTGTTCCGCGGCCTGAGCCCCGCGCAACTGGAGGACCTGAGGCAGAAACTGAGCCCCGAGGTCTTCCGCCGGGGCGAGGTGATCTGCCGCGAGGGCGAAGAGGCCGACCGGATGTGGTTCCTTGAGTCCGGGCAGGTGGAAGTGGTGATCCAGGTGGACGGCGAGGAGGTGCGCCTGGCCACCCTGCGGGACGGGGACTTCTTCGGCGAGATGGCCCTCCTCACCGGCTCGGTCCGCTCGGCCACCGTCCGCGCCCTGACGGACGTGGACCTGTGGAGCCTGCGTAAGGAGGAGTTTGACGGGCTCCTGCTCCAGTACCCCACCGTGGCCATCGCCCTCAGCCAGGCCCTGAGCGAGCGCCTCCACGCCACCACGGAACGGCTGACCCTGATCGCCCTCGCCCGGCCGGAGGCCAGGCGCGTTCCCACCTCCTTGCCCGAGCGTCGGGTGTCCCCCGTGGCCCCGGCAGCCCGGCCAGCGCGGCGGCCCACACCGGCCTTCGGCCTCCAGCGCTCCGTCCTGGGGGCGCTGCAACGGCTCCAGCAGATGGCCCAGGATACGATAGCCTGGTTCGGCGAGTGCTCGGCGGCGACGAAGTTGCGCCTGGCCGCCGTGCTGCTCCTCCTGGCCTGGCTGTGCGGCATCAGCGTGCCGGCGATGCTCATCTCTTCCCTCTCGGCCAGGTCGGTCCAGGCCCAGAACGCGGTGCGCCTGGCCCTCACCCGGACGCCGCCCATCGTGGCCCCGGCCCCAACGAACGCGCCGGCCGTCGTCGGGGCGCCGGTGGCCCTGGCCGCGCCCACCGTCCAGCCCGAAGCGCCGCAGGTCCAGGCCCCGGCCCCCCAGGTGGAGGAGCCGGTAGTGGTCTTCGGCGGCGGGAAGGTAGAGGCCACGGCGGAGGTGGCGCCCACGCCCACCGAGGCCCAGCCCACCCCTACGTTGGAGGTGGCGCCCTCCTGCGTGGTCACGTCCGAGACGCTGAACGTGCGCGCAGGGCCAGGGGTGGTCTACGACCGCATCGGCCAGGCGCTCCAGGGGGAGGAGTACGCGATCCTCGCTGCGTCGGGCACGGGCTGGTACCTGATTGACTTCGGCGGCCGGGAGGGGTGGGTTTCCGAGGACTATGTGGAGGTGCGCGGGGCGGCGGAGCGGATCGCCCTGGCCCAGGCCATCCCGCCCACGCCGACCCCGGTGCCGCCCACGGCCACGCCGCAGCCCCAGCCCACCCAGCCCGCCCTGATGGCGGCCGCGGCCCCCGCCCAGCCGCCGCGCAAGTGGGACAGCCGGCTGGACCTCCTGGGCGTGCGGGTGGAGCCTGCAGCGGTGGCCCCGGGCCAGCCCTACTGGCGCCTCGTGGAGGCCCGCTGGGCCAACGAGCAGGAGTCCCAGGGCAAGCACCACATCTACGTGGACGTCCTGGACGAAAACGGCCAGCGCATCATCGGCCAGCCGGTGGTGGTGCGGTGGCACGACGGGCAGGTGGTGATCAAGACGGAGGATAAGCCGGAGCCGGAGTTCTCCTGCAATTTCCAGATGTACACGGTGCTGGGCGCGTACGACCTCTACGTGGACGGGCTGCCCAGCGACAAGGTCCTGGGCATGGGCCTGGGCACCCCTGAATTGCCCAACTGGACCATCCACACCAGTTTCTACCTGGTCTTCCAGCGGACCACGGGGTGAGGCCCCCAGAGCCGTCCTGAGGAGGTGCGGAGGGAGGCCAGTCCGCGGAGGCAAAGGAGCGTGCGCGGGGGACAAGGGTGTCTCTCAGGCCCTTGTCCCCCCTTTGTGTGCCCAATACCCACATACATCCACCCTGTGAGGGGAGGCAAAGGCAACGCGATAGACGGGAGGAGACCATGAGGATCGGGATTCTGACAGGAGGAGGGGATGTCCCCGGGCTCAATGCGGCGATCCGGGCGGTGACCCGGCGCTCCTGGGAGCACGGGCACGAGGTCATGGCCATCCGCAACGGATGGGAAGGGCTCATCGTGGGCAACGTCTCGCCCATGACGGAGCAGATGGTCTCGGGCATCCTGCACGTGGGAGGCACCATCCTGGGGGCCTCCCGCACCAACCCCTTCAAATCCGAGGCCAACGTCCAGAAGGTGATGGACAACATCCGCAAGTTCAAGTTGGACGCCATCATCCCCATCGGCGGAGAGGACACCCTGGGCGTGGCCAACAAGTTCTCGGAGATGGGGGTGCCGGTGGTGGGTGTGCCCAAGACGATGGACAACGACGTCTACGGCACGGACTATACCATCGGCTTTGACACGGCGGTGACG
>DAOTYM010000004.1:0-7405 GCA_034434775.1 Anaerolineae bacterium
CCCCAACCCACGGATCAGGTTCAAGGCCCCATCCCGCAAGGCGGCCAGGGCAGGCCCTATCTTCCGCCCAGGGCCGCCCAGTACTTCCTGCCCCGGAGCCACATCCCCCGCAGGGACCCTTCTCCTTTCAGGGCCCCCAAGAGCAGCATCGCCACGATCCCCACCAAGGGGAACCTCCGGCCTCTCCGCCCCCGAGGGTCTGGAACCAGGGCCATGATCCGTCCCAGAAGGCTGTGGGGATGGACTTCCTCGCTCATGCCACACCTCCTCGCCCCAGATTCGCCACTATTATCCCCCTTCGTCAGAACTTTGAAAAGCCCTGCCCTGGCCCTCAGCCCATTTGACAAATCGCCCGCGTTGTGCCATACTCCACTTTGTTGAAGGCTGTGCTCCCGAGAGCGGCCTCCAGAGGGCCGCTCTCGTGCTGTCCGGAGCAAAGAGATGGGCCTGGCCACAGGACGGTCGCATCGGGGCGGCTGTGGGCCCCGGCGGACCGTCCTTCTTTGCGCCCTTTCGCCAGCCAGGCCCAGGGGAAGGCAAGTAGAGGTAGGAAGCATGCGCAGTTTGGAGACCATGAGGAACATCGGCATCATCGCCCATATTGACGCCGGCAAGACCACCGTCACCGAGCGGATCTTGTACCATACCGGGCGCATCCACCGCATGGGCAACGTGGACGAGGGGACCACCGTCACCGACTTCATGCCCCAGGAGCGGGAGCGCGGCATCACCATCCAATCGGCGGCCGTCAGTTGCACCTGGCGCGGGCACCAGATCACCATCATTGACACGCCCGGGCACATTGACTTCACGGCCGAGGTGCAGCGCAGCCTGCGGGTCCTGGATGGAGGCGTGGTCGTCTTTGACGGGGTGGCCGGGGTGGAGCCCCAATCGGAAACGGTCTGGCACCAGGCCGACCGCTACGCCGTGCCCCGCATCTGCTTCGTGAACAAGATGGACCGCACCGGGGCCGACTTCTGGCACGTGGTGCGCATGATTGAGGAGCGGCTCCGACCGGTCCCCGTTGCCGTCCAGGTCCCCATCGGCGCGGAGAAGGACTTCCGAGGCGTGGTGGACCTGGTGGCGGAGCGCGCCTACCTCTACGAAGGGAACGGCGAGGGCCAGTACGAGGTCGGCCCCATCCCGCCGGAGATGGCGGACGAGGTGGCCCGGCGCCGGGAAGAGATGGTGGAGCGGCTGGCCGACGTGGACGACGAGGTGGCCGAACGCTACCTGGAGGACGGGGACCTCTCGCCCGAGTTCCTGCGGGCGGCTCTCCGCAAGGCCACCCTGGCGCGGCACATCGTGCCGGTCCTCTGCGGCTCTGCCCTGCGCAACAAGGGGATCCAGCCCCTCCTGGACGCGGTGGTGGACTACCTTCCTGCCCCCCACGAAGTGGCGGCGGTGCGGGGACACCACCTGGCCACCGGCGAGGAAGTCACCTGCCCCGTGGACCCGGATGCGCCCCTGGCAGCCCTGGCCTTCAAGGTGAACACCGACCCCTACATCGGCCGCCTGGTCTACGTGCGGGTCTACGCCGGCGTGCTGCGGCGGGGCGACACGGTCCTCAACGCCTCCACGGGCAAGGAGGAGCGGGTGGGACGCCTGGTGCGCATGTATGCCGACCGCCGCGAGGAAGTGGAAGCCCTCCCCGCGGGGGACATCGGGGCCGTGCTGGGAGCGCGGGAGGTGAGCACAGGGCACACCCTCTGCGGACCGGACCGTCCCGTGGCCCTGGAGACCATCCAGTTCCCGCAGCCGGTCCTCTCCCTTTCCGTACAGCCGCGGACCCGCGCCGACCAGGACCGCCTGATGGAGGCCCTGCAGAAACTGGCCGAGGAGGACCCGACCCTGCACCTGCGGCAGGACCCGCGCACTGGCGAGACCCTCTTGGCGGGCATGGGGGAACTGCACCTGGACGTCGCCGTGGACAGGCTGCGGCGGGAGTTCGGGGTCACGGCCCTGGTCAGCCCGCCTCGGGTGGCCTACTGCGAGACCATCACGCGGCCGGTACGGGCGGAGGGCCGCCTGGCCAAGCAGACCGGTGGGCGCGGCCAGTTCGCCCACGTGGTCCTGGAACTGGAACCCCTGCCGGAGGGCTCGGGCGTGGTCTTTGAAGAGGCGCTGCGAGGGCAGAACGTGCCGCGCCAGTTCGTGCCGGCCATTGAGGCCGGCGTGCGGGACGCCCTGGCGCGGGGCGTCCTCTCCGGCAACCCCGTGGTGGACGTCAAGGTGACCCTCGTGGATGGCAAAGCCCACGAAGTGGACTCGTCCGACCAGGCCTTCCACACCGCGGCAGGCCTTGCCGTCAAGGAGGGGGTGCGCCGGGGCGCGCCCATCCTCCTGGAACCGGTGATGCGGGTGGACGTGCAGGTCCCCAGCGAGTTCCTGGGCGACGTCCTCTCGGACCTGATGGCGCGGGGCGGCCAGGTGAGCAGCATGGAGCCACGCAACGGGACCCTCCAGGGCGTGCAGGCCCAGGTGACGCTGGCCTCCATGTTCGGCTACGCCACGGCGCTCCGCTCCCTGACCCAGGGCCGGGGGACCTTCAGCATGGAGTTCCACCGGTACGCCCCCGTGCCCGAGAAAGCGGCCCAGGAAATCCTGCGGCGGGGGGAGCGGTAAGGGGCAAGGCGTGCCCCGCCCCTATGGGCCGTCCCCCTGCGGAGACGGCGTCGGCGCAGGCCGACGCCCCGCTTGAGCCCCGATTTGAATCGGTGGCCGAAAATGGCAGGGGCGATTCGTGAATTGCCCCTACGAACCTCACCTACCCCCCAGCCCCCTCCCTCTCCATCAGCGGATGGAGAGGGAGGGGGAGGCCGAAGGCCGGGGGTGGGTGAGGTGCGCAGGCGGAGAGGGGAAAGGGGGCCAGAGGGCAGGGGTGAGGTCTGTAAGGGCGAGGCGTGCCCCGCCCCTATGGGCCGTCCCCCTGCGGAGACGGCGTCGGCGCAGGCCGACGCCCCGCTTGAGCCCCGATTTGAATCGGTGGCCGAAAATGGCAGGGGCGATTCGTGAATTGCCCCTGCGAACTCACGCACAACCTTGCGAAATCGCGGGAAGTGGTGTATGATACCCCTGCCCTGCACAAACCGAAGAGGGGACCCCGAGTTCATCCTGGATCATTGGCGTCCCCTGCCGAGATAGGCCGCACAAGGAGGTGGTGCCCACGGAGCAACCTGGACGGAGAAAGCCCAAGGGGCCTGGCATGCCCAACTGAATAGAGCCGAGGGAGGTGGGATGTGAGTTTTGAATTCTACCTGCGGTTGATCGGGATGGTGGTCTTCAGCATCGCAGGTTGGCGGTTAGGACTTATCCTCGGTGGCAATGAGCCATCCTCTTTCCCGTATGTCGTGGTGCTCTCCCTGGCAGGTGCCGCACTGGGGTTGCTAACCACCCCCTGGATCACCATCCGACCCTACCGTTCGCTGTGGCGCAAACTGCGGCAGGTGCCGGCCCAGCAACTGTTTGCCGCCATCATCGGGCTGGCCCTGGGCCTGGTGGTCGCCGCCCTGCTGGCCCTTCCGCTTTCGCTGCTCCCCTCCCCCCTGGGGCAGGTGCTCCCTGTGATCGTTGCCCTCGCCTTCGGCTACCTGGGCGTAGCCATCATGGTCATGCGGCAGGCGGAACTCTTCAGCCTCCTGGGGGGACGGTGGCCCACCCGGGCCAGCCTGGGCCCAGCCGACGAGCGCATGATCCTTCTGGATACCAGCGTCATCATTGACGGCCGCATCGCCGACATCAGCAAGACCGGCTTCCTCACCGGGACGCTGGTCGTCCCCCGCTTCGTGCTGGGGGAACTGCAACACATCGCCGATTCGCCGGACGCCGTGCGCCGCGCCCGCGGGCGCCGGGGCTTGGAGATGCTCAACCGGCTGCAGAAGGAGTCGGTGGTGCCGGTCCGCATCGCCGACCTGGACGTGGAAGACGTCTACGAAGTGGACGACAAGCTCATCATGCTGGCCAAGCGCCACCGGTGTCCCATCATGACCAACGACTACAACCTGAACCGGGTGGCGGAACTGCAGGGCATCACCGTCCTCAACGTGAACGAACTGGCCAACGCCGTGCGCTCCGTCTTCCTGCCGGGCGAGACGATGGCCGTCCGCATCATCCAGGAAGGGAAGGAGCCGGGCCAGGGCGTGGGCTACCTGGACGATGGCACGATGGTGGTGGTGGAGAACGGCAAGCGCTACCTGAACCGCACCATTGAGGTGGTGGTCACCAAGGCCCTGCAGACCTCCGCCGGCCGGATGATCTTCGCGTCGCCGACCAGCGAGGCTCCGTAGGGAGAAGGGACCTGGCCAGTACATGCCTGACGGGGGCTGACCGATGGCTGTGGTGACCCTTTCCAGGCAGATGGGCAGCGGAGGCGAGGAGATCGCCCGGCGCGTGGCCGAGGCGCTGGGCCTCCAGGTGGTGGACCGGGCGCGGCTGCAGCAGGCCGCGGAAGAGGCCGGGGTGCCTCGGGTGGCCTTTGAGGAACTCACCTACGAAGGCCGACGGACCCTGGTGGAGGAGATGCTGCGCATCCTCCAGGCCATGCCGGCCATCCCCGTGGCCCCCCAGGCCAGCCGGCAGGAGGTCATCGGCCCGTTCCGGCTCCCCTTCGGGGGCGCGTTTTCCTCGCCCATCCCCCCCGTGAGCAGCGTCGCCGAAGCCATGGAGCGGTACCTGGAGATCGTGGGCATGGTGGTGCGGGACCTGGCCGCGGCGGGCAACGTCCTCTTCCTCGGGCAGGGCGGCCAGGCCATCCTGCGGGACCATCCGGGCGCCTTGCACGTCCTCGTGGTGGCCGACTTCCAGGACCGGGTGGCCGCGGTGGCCGAGGAACAGGAACTGACCCGCCGGGAGGCCGAACGCCGCCTCCGGGCCAACGACCGGGCCCGCGCCGACTTCCTGCGGCGGTACTACCGCCTGGACTGGCTGGCCCCGGAGAACTACCACCTGGTCCTGAACACAAGCCTTCTAGGGCGGGAGGCCGCGGTGCAGGTCGTGGTGGCCGCGGCCAGGGCTGTGGCCTCTGCCGGCAGCGCAAGCGCACCAGAAGGGCGATAGCGAGGGAGGAACATGGCGCTTCAGGTCTACAATTCGCTCACCCGGAAGAAGGAACCCTTTGTCCCCTTGCACGAGGGGTTTGTGGGCATCTACGTCTGCGGCCCCACCGTGTACGACGACGCCCACGTGGGGCACGGCAAGACCTACGTGAACTTTGACGTGGTGGTGCGCTACCTGCGCTACCTGGGCTACCGGGTGCGCTACGTCCAGAACATCACCGACGTGGGCCACCTGCTGGACACGGGAGAAGACCGCATCCTCAAAGGGGCACGGCGGGAGCGGATTGAGCCGATGGAGGTGGTGGAGAAGTACACCCGCCGCTTCTTTGAGGACATGGACCGCCTGAACGTCACCCGGCCCGACATCTCCCCCCGCGCCAGCGGCCACATCCCGGAGCAGATTGAACTGGTCAAGACGCTCCTGGAGAAGGGGTACGCCTACGAGGTCAACGGGTCGGTCTACTTTGACGTCTCCAAATGGCCCTCCTACGGCAAACTCTCCGGCCGGCGGGTGGAGGAACTGATAGAGGGGGCGCGGGTGGAGGTCCGAGAGGAGAAGCGGCACCCAGCCGACTTCGCCCTGTGGAAGCGGGCCGAGCCCGAGCACATCATGCGCTGGCCCAGCCCCTGGGGGTGGGGGTACCCGGGGTGGCACACCGAGTGCAGCGTCATGTCCACCAAGTACCTGGGCCAGCCCTTTGACATCCACGCCGGCGGCGTGGAGAACAAGTTCCCCCACCACGAGTGCGAGATCGCCCAGTCCGAGGCGGCCTACGACAAGCCCTTCTGCCGCTACTGGCTGCACAACGGCATGCTCATGATCCGCGGCGAGGAGATGCACAAGTCCCTGGGCAACTTCATCACCCTGCGCCAGGCTTACGAACAGTACGACCCCATGGCCCTGCGGCTCTTCATCCTGAGCGCACACTACCGCTCCCCCTTGGACTTCACGGAGGAGGCCATGCAGGCCGCGACCGCCGGGCTGGAGCGCCTGCGGGATGTGGTGGCCGAGACGCGCTGGCGCCTGGAGCGCGCCCCCGAGGGGCCGCTCTCCCCCTCGGTGGCCGACCTCCTGGAGCAGGCCAAGGGGCGCTTTGAAGAGGCCATGGACGACGACTTCAACACGCCCCAGGCCCTGGCCGTCCTCTTTGACCTGACCCGGGAGGTGAACGCCCTCTTCGCCGAAGGCCGCCTGACCAAGGGGGACCTCGCGGCCATAGACGACCTCTACCGCCGCCTCGCCGGGGATGTGCTGGGCCTGGTCCTGGACCCGGTGGCTTCCGCCACCGACCGGCGGCTGATTGAGGGACTGATCCAGGTCCTGGTGGACCTGCGGCAGGAGTACCGGGCGGCGAAGGACTGGGCCCGGGCCGATGCCCTGCGGGACCGCCTGGCCGCGCTGGGCGTGGAACTCCTGGACGGCCCCGAAGGGACCCGCTGGCGGCTCACCCGGCGGTAGGGGGGAACCCGCGAAGATCGGCAAAGCGAGGGGCGGGGCTAGGGGAGGGCCTCTACCTTCCGTGGCTCCTGCACCAGGAAGCGCAGGATGCCCAGGGCGATGAGCATCATCGCCAACGCCACCACGAAGAGGGCCGGGTACCCCCACAGAGAGGCGATGGCCCCGCCCAGGAGCGGCCCCAGTGCCGTGAAGGCCCCGGAGGTGGTGTTGGCCAGGCCCACGTAGGTTGGGCGGTCCTGGGGCCCGGTGAACTCCAGGACGATCATCAGGCTGGAGAGGATGTCCGCTGCGCTGGAGACCCCCAGCCCCAGGAAGACCAGGTAGAACCAGGTGGACGAGGGCGCGGCCAGGCAGAAGGCCATGGCCGCAGCCAGCACCAGGGCCCCCCACTCCAGGACCACCTTGTGCCCCCGCCGGTCGGCCACGAAGCCCAGGAGCAGGTAGGCGGCCATCTGGGAGAGGAGCAAGGTCATGGTGAAGGTCCCGGCCACGCTATCTGGCAGGCCCCACCGCGCCACAGCGTAGACGGTGACGAAGCCGGTCGCCATGCGCCCCAGGCCCGTGGCCACGCGGCTGGCGAGGAAGGCGCGGAAGTTCCGGTCCTTCCCCAGGATGGCTGGGAGCCGCTGGAAGTACGTCCTCTGGGGGATGGGCTCCTTCGCCGTGGAGATGGGCGGCTCCCGCACCAGGGCCAGGAAGCACCACGACGCCTGGATGCTGGTGGCCCCGATGAGGAAGCACCAGGCAAACCCCCGTGGGAAGGGGAAGCGCTCCAGGAGCGAGGCCGAAAGCACCGCCCCAGCCGCCCCCAACGCAGAGCCAGTGAAACTGGAGAGACCGAAGAACCTGCCCCGCCTGTCCGCCGGGATGACCCGCGCCACCATGTCCTGCC
>DAOTYM010000005.1:0-2094 GCA_034434775.1 Anaerolineae bacterium
CCTATCCCTTGGGTGCAGGCGGTGGCCCAGCCCCTACATCTTGAGCTCCTTCCGCCCCTCGGGGTAGTTTTCCCCACTTCTAGCCCACATACTCCGGACTACGGACTTAATACCTCCTATGATGGATATGGAGCAAGCCCTTCACCGTCGCAGAGGCTGTGTGCACGGAATGCTTTCACCTGCCCTGCCAAGGCCGTCAACGAATGGGCTCGGCGCAAGCGCAAGCCATTCGTTTATTCGTTGGCCCATTCGTTGACGGCTCTCCTCGGCAGGGCGAGCCCCACTTCCACCAGGGCCAGGTTCGGTTCCACGAAGGATCCCTGGCGTCGGACTGCCTCGCGCAGGGCCTCCAGAGGGTAGAGGCCGCTGTGGTCCACGGCTGCAGCCAGGGCCGCCAGGGTCTGCTCGTGGGGTGGGAGGGGCTTGGGGCCCCCTTGCAGGTCCAGGCGGATCACCCGGGCCCCGGTCTCCACGGAACCCAACCCTTCTGCCAGGTACAGGGTGCAGGACCTGTCCATCCTCCGCAGGAGGTGGCGCACCTTGCCCAGCCCCTCGGGGGTCAGGACGACTGCCCAGTCCGGCCGGTCAAACCCCGTGTGCAGGACCTCCTCGGGGCTGAGGATGACCTGGGAGATGGAGTGGCCAGCGGCCACCGTCACCGGGTACTCGTCCCTCTGGGTCGCCCAGAGGCCAGAGAGGACGCCGCCCAGCGCCAGGATCGTCGCCGAGGAACGGACGCGCGCCCCAGCGGAGCCCGCTACCAGGCAACGGACCGGCCGGTCCAGGTGGACCTGGAACAGGGGCTCCACCCCCTGGAGAGGGGCGGGAGGGCGGGCCGCTCGGCGCACTTCTCCGTAGGCCTCCGTGTACTCCGGCCGCTCGTTCTGCGCCAGGATCCCGCTGGGATAGGCCCCGCTCCGCAGGAGTTCGGTGGGCAGTTTGTCCCGGGTTTCCCGGTTGGACCGGGCGTAGCGCACGCACAGTTCCCACACATCCACCAGGGCGAAGCCCGGGTGCTGCAGGGCCGCCTCCAGGAGGTCCGCCAGGGAGGGGTCGTTGAAGAGAGCCCTGGCCACGAACCCTGCGCCGTTGGCCACGGCGGTGGCGCAGAGGTCCAGGGGCTGCTCCACCTGGCCGGCGAAGGTGGTGGGGGTGCGGGCTCCTGCCGGCGTGGTCGGCGAGTGCTGGCCCCCGGTCATACCGAAGTTGAAGTTGTTGAACACCACCACCGTGAGGCCGATGTTGCGGCGCGCCGCGTGCAGGAGGTGGTTCCCGCCGATGCCGGCCCCGCCGTCGCCCATGAGGACCACCACCCGGAGGTCCGGGCGGGCCAGTTTGAGCCCGGTGGCGTAGGTGATGGACCGCCCGTGCAGGCCGTGGAAGGCGTTGGTGGTGAAGTAGCGGTCCGAGAGGCCCACGCACCCGATATCGGTGACGAGGACGATCTGCCGCGGGTCCAGGGCCAGGCGGGCCAGGGCCGCGTCCAACTGGTGGAGGACCCTCCCGTGGCTGCACCCCGGGCAGAAGGGGAAGGGGAGGCGTTCCTGGTCCAGGTAGGTCAGGGCAGTCTGCGTCGTCACAGGAGGCCTCCCTTCTCCAGCAACTCTTCGGGGGAGAGGAGTTCCCCGTCCACCCGGTGGGCCCCCACCACTTCCAGACCAGGGGCCAGGCGCTCCACCTCGCGGCGGTACTGGCCCAGGTTCAGTTCCGCCACCACGGCCCGCCGGACACCCGCCAGCGCCCGCCGGATGAGGCCCTCCGGCACGGGCCAGAGGGTCTGCAGGGTGAGGGCGGAGGCCCGCTTCCCCCGGGACCGGGCCTGGGCCACCGCCTCCCAGACGGCCCGGGCCGTGGTCCCGTAACTCACGAAGAGGACCTCGGCCCCCTCCTGGAGGTCCGCCAGGCCGAACTCCAGGTCGGCCCGGTGGGCTTCTATCTTCGCCGCCAGGTGGGAGTTCAGGGCGCCGACATCCCAGGGGTTCTGGCTCAGGTAGCCGAGGGGGTCGTGGCTGGAGGTGGTGAAGCGCACCACGTGCGGCCCGCCGAAGGGGGCCAGGGGCACGACCTCCTCTGGAGCCTCCGGGTCAAAGAGGC
>DAOTYM010000006.1:0-7591 GCA_034434775.1 Anaerolineae bacterium
GGAGTTCCTGGAAGCCCCGGGCGCCACCTATCGGGTCCTGGGCGAACCCGGGGAAGAGGCTGGCCCAGCCTGGGGAGGCGGCGTGGTGGAGGGCTCTTGGCCTTCCAAAGGAGGGCAAGCATGGTGAGGGGAAAGGCTCTCGGGACACGGTGCTATCGCCAGGTGCCGCAGGCTAAGGCGTGGATCCGCCGCAGGCTGCGGAAGGCAGCGCGGGCCCTGGGGCAGGGGGGACTCAGGGGCGAGGATTGGGCCCTCCTGGCCGTGGCCCTCGGTGTAGCCCTGCTGGTGGTCGGAGGGAGGTAGCCCCATGAAGGCTCGGAGGATGCGGGTGGGCTGGATGTGGTTTGACGATGACACGAGGGCCTCTCTGGAGGAGAAGGTGCGCCGGGCAGCCCTGCGCTACCAGCAGAAGTTCGGGCGCCGCCCCAACGCGTGCTGCGTGCACCCCTCTCTCCTACCGGACGGCCGCGACGAGGTCTGGTGCGGCTCGGTGCGGATCATCCCCCTCTCCAACGTGCTGCCCCACCACTTCTGGCTCGGCGTGATGGAAGACGACGAGGTGGCTTGAGGACGCGGACGGACCTCACCCGCCCCCTTACCCTCTCCCTCTCCGCATGCGGAGAGGGAGAGGGTGGCCGCAGGCCGGGGGAGGGTGAGGCCCGTAGCCTGTAGGGGCCATTCATGAATGGCCCCTACAAACCTCTCTCTCCCTTCTCCGATCCCCCGAGAAGCGGGTAGGCACTTCGCCGCCGCTTTGACAAACCCCAGAACTTCCGCTATAATTTCCATTGCATTCCTCACATGGTAGCCCGTTCGGTGGCCCAACAGGGGCATCGCCAGCACCCTGCATCCGACGGAGACGCTCCGCCAGGCAACGCAGCCTCATTCCAGGGCACACGGCTCGGACGATCTTGAGGGCTCCAGAGCCCTTGAGGTCAGATGGGGAAAGGGGGTGGTCCAGGCCCGGAAAACGCTGCGCCTTCTCGTGCCCCCACGCGCGGGATGGCCTTCCGCGCCAGGCGGGGATAGTCGCTTTACCCACGGACATTGGGAGGAGGAAAGGTATGAAAGCCCTGAAGTCCCTCAGTCTGCTCGTGGTGGTTGCCCTGTTCGCCACCTTGCTGGCGGGGTGCGCGCCGGCAGCCACGCCCACGCCGGCCCCGGCCAAACCGACGGAGGCTCCGCCGACGCCTGTCCCGCCATCGCCGACGCCTGTCCCGCCAACCCCCACGCCTGTCCCGCCGACCCCGACGCCCGTCCCGCCGACTCCGACGCCGGCTCCCCAGGTCAAGAAGTTCGTCATCGCTACCGATGCCTCGTTCCCGCCCATGGAGTTCGTGGACGAGAACAAGAACATCGTGGGCTTTGACATTGACCTGATGAACGCCATCGCCCAGGAAATGGGGTTTGAGGTGGAGTTCAAGAACACGGCCTGGGACGGCATCTTCGCCGGCCTTGAGGGCGGCGAGTACGACGCCATCCTCTCGTCCGTGACCATCACCGACGAGCGGAAGCAGAAGTACGACTTCTCCGACCCCTACATCAACGCTGGCCAGGCGGTGGTGGTGCGGGCCGACGAGACCCGGATCAAAAGCGACAAGGACCTGCCGGGCAAGGTGGTGGGCGCGCAGATCGGCACCACGGGGGCTTTCGCCGTGGAGAAGATCCAAGGCGCCACCCTCAAGGAGTACGACACCATTGACCTGGCCCTGCTGGACCTGGTCAACGGCAACATTGACGCCGTGGTGGTGGATACCCCCGTCGCCGCCGACTACGCCCTGGCTTCCGAGACCTTCAAGGGCAAACTGAAGATCGTGGGCGAGCCCTTCACCGAAGAGTACTACGGCCTGGTGGTGCGCAAGGGCGAGACCGAACTCCTGAAACTTTTCAACGAGGGGCTCAAGAAGGTCCGGGCATCGGGCAAATACGATGAGATCTACGCCAAGTGGATCACCGGCGGCGCCATGGTCAAGCCCGTGGAGGACGTCTGCGCTGGCGCCCAGAACTTCAAGGGGATTGAGGCCCTGGACGACTACACCGTCAAGATCAGCCTCTGCCGGCCCGACCCCGCCCTGCCCTTCAAGGTGGCGTTCGGCTCCCTGGCCATCCACAGCCCGGCCAACCTGGAGAAGTACGGCGGTGGCGGCGACCTGGGCATGAACCCGGTGGGCACCGGCCCCTACAAACTGGTGGAGTGGGTGCGGGACGACCACATCACCCTGGAGGCCAACCCGGACTACTGGGGTGAGCCGGCCAAGATCAAGACCCTGGTCATGCGCCCCATCCCCGAGGCCGCGGCCCGCTTCCTGGAACTCCAGGCCGGCACGGTGGACGTCATCAACAACCTGGGCACCGACGACTTCCCCGCCGCCAAGGCCGACCCCAACCTGCAGGTGCTGGAGCGGCCCCCGCTCAACATCGGCTACCTGTGGATGCAGCGGAACATCAAGCCCTTTGACGACGAGCGGGTGCGCCAGGCCGTGGGCATGTGCGTGGACCGCGAGGCGCTGGTGAAGGCCTTCTACCCGCCGGCCTCCCTGGTGGCCGAGCAGTTCCTGCCGCCCGGCATGTTCGGCTACACCAAGGGCCTCAAGTGGTACGACCGCGACGTGGAGAAGGCCAAGGCGCTCCTGGCCGAGGCCGGCTACCCGAACGGCTTTGAGACCCGCCTGAGCCTGCGGGATGTGGTGCGCGGCTACCTGCCCGAGCCCACCAAGGTGGCCGAGGCTATCCAGGCCCAACTGGCCGAGTGCGGCATCAAGGTCACGATCAACGTCATGGAGTCCGGCGCCTTCCTGGATGCAGCCGCGGCCGGCGAACTGGAGATGGGCCTCCTCGGCTGGCTGGCCGACTACCCCGACCCCACCAACTTCCTGGACTTCCACTTCACGGGGACCGGCTCGGGCAAGCAGTTCGGCGATCCCTTCCCCGACATCGTGGAGCGCCTGAACAAGGCCGCCACCATTTCGGACCAGGCCCAGCGGCAGAAACTGTACGATGAGGTCAACGCCCTCATCAAGCAGCACGTGCCGATGGTGCCCATCGCCCACGGCGGCTCGGCCCTGGCGGCCAAGAAGGAAGTGCAGGGCCTCCTGGCCAGCCCCCTGAACCAGGAAGTCTACGCCGTCGTCACCATGGCTGGCGCTGACCGCCTGGTCTACGCCAAGAACGGCGACGCCATCTCCCTGGACTGCACCGATGAGACCGACGGCGAGTCCTTTGAGGTCTGCACCCAGATCTTTGAGGGGCTGCTGGCCTTCAAGCCTGGGACCACGGAGGTGGTGCCCGCCCTGGCCGAGCGGTACGAGTCCAACCCCGACGCCACCGAGTGGACCTTCTACCTCCGCAAGGGGGTGAAGTTCCAGGATGGCACGCCCTTCAACGCCCAGGCGGTGGTGGTCAACTTCCTGCGCCAGTGGGACCCCAGCCACCCGCTGCACAAGGGGCGGACCGGCGAGTTCTACTACTGGACGGCCTTCTTCGGTGGCTTCAAGGGAGATTGAGGCTCCGAAGCGGAACGCGAGTGGAGGTGGGGGCTCTCCCCCACCTCCACCCCTGCTACGGACATGGGGGGCCATAGGGATGGCGTACGGGCCATCCTGGTCAGGCCTTTCCCCATGTCTGTGTCTATCCTTGGTGGCCTGAGGGGAGGGAGTGACCAAGTACATCCTGCGGCGCCTGGTGATGCTCATCCCCGTCCTCCTGGGCATCTCCATCATCACCTTCTCCATGTTGCGCCTCATCCCAGGGGACCCTTGCCGCGTGATGCTGGGGGAGCGGGCCACGGCGGAGATGTGCGCGGCCTTCGCCGAACGCATGGGCCTGAACGACCCTATCTACGTGCAGTTCGGCCGCTACCTCTTCAACATCGTCCGGGGGGACCTGGGGACGTCCATCAAGACGGGGCAGCCGGTCACGGCCGAACTGATCCAGCGGCTGCCCATGACCTTTGAACTGACCCTGGCCAGCATGATCTTGGCCGTCACCCTGGGCATCCTGGCCGGCATCATCGCGGCCGTGCGCAACAACAGCGCGGTGGACCTGGCCACCATGGTCCTCGCGAACGTGGGCGTCTCCATGCCCATCTTCTGGCTGGGCCTCATCTTGATGTTCATCTTCGCCTTCAAGTTGGGGTGGCTTCCGCCCTCCGGGCGTTCCACGGTGGGGGTGGAGGTGGTCTCCCTCACCAGCCTGTGGAACCTGGGTGCGTCCACCCCCCGCGTTTTGTACGCCCTGGTGGATTTCCTTTCGGGCTTCCGCCTGCTGACGTCCCTCGTCACGGGCAACATGGCGGCCTTCTGGGACACGGTCAAGCACCTCATCCTGCCGGCGGCGGCCCTGGCCACCATCCCCACGGCCATCATCGCCCGCATGACCCGCTCCAGCCTCTTGGAGGTCCTCAACCAGGACTACATCCGCACGGCGCGGGCCAAGGGGCTGACGCCCCGTCTGGTCCTCTGGCGGCACGCCCTGAAGAACGCCATGCTGCCCATCGTCACCGTCATCGGCCTGGAGGTGGGGTACCTCCTCGGCGGGGCGTTCCTCACGGAGACGGTCTTCTCCCTGCCCGGGGTGGGGCGCCTGATGGTGGACCGCATCCTGGCCCGGGACTACCCGGTGGTCCAGGGGGCGGTGCTGGTCATCGCCACCATCTTCGTCTTCGTCAACCTCGTTGTGGACCTGACCTATGCCTGGCTTGATCCGCGGATCCGACTGGAATAGGGAAGATGGCCCAGACTGAAGCGGTAGAACCGAGAGCCGCGCTCTTCCGGGAGTCGGGTTTGAGCCAGCGGGTGCGCACCCCGACGGGGGATGCCATCCGCCACCTGGTCCGCAACCCGGTGGCCATCGGCGGCATGGCCATCCTGGGGATGTTCCTGCTCCTGGCGCTCCTGGCGCCCGTGGTCGCGCCCTACGATCCCCTCGCCCAGGACCTCATCCACCGCAACGCCCCGCCCAGCCGCGAGCACTGGATGGGCTTGGATGCCCTAGGGCGCGATGTGCTGAGCCGGGTGATCTACGGCACCCGGGTCTCCCTCTTCATCGGGTTCTTCACCGTGGGGGCGGCGGTGGTGGTGGGAGCCCTGGTGGGCGCTGTGGCCGCCTACTTCGGCCGGCAGGTGGATAACATCCTCATGCGCATCATGGACGTGATGCTGGCCTTCCCCAGCCTGCTTTTGGCCATCGCCGTGGTGGCCATCCTGGGGCCGGGGCTCATCAACGCGCTCTACGCCATCGCCTTCGTCTCCATCCCCGTCTACGCCCGGGTGGTGCGGGCGAGCATCCTTTCCATCAAGGAACTGGACTACGTGATGGCGGCCCGGGCCCTGGGCGTGCCGCCAGCGCGCATCCTCTTCCGCACCGTGCTGCCCAACGCCCTGACGCCCCTCATCGTGCAGGGGACGTTGGGCATCGCCACGGCCATCCTGGACGCGGCGGCCCTGAGTTTCATCGGCCTGGGGGCCCAGCCGCCGGTCCCCGAATGGGGCCTGATGCTGGCCCAGCACCGCAACCTGGTCTTCACCGCGCCGCACACGGTCTTCTTCCCGGGACTGGCCATCATGCTCACGGTGATGGGGTTCAACTTGCTGGGCGACGGCCTGCGGGACGCTCTGGACCCGCGGCTGAGGTCGTAAAGGAGAGGGGGCATGGAAAAGACTGCCCGTAGCGACGTGGCGGAGAAGGCTTGGCCGGAGGAGGTGAAGCCGAAAGGGTTCTCGCGCCTGGCCGCCGTGGACACCTGGTGGGTATTGGTGGTGGCGGTCCTGGTCCTCATCGTGGGCCTGGTGCAGGGCAAGCCGAAGCCCTTCGGCGAGATCTTCACCTTCCTGTCCGACGGCATCCTCGTCACCCTGCGCCTGACGGTGGTCGCCTTCGCCTTCATTTTGCTGGTGGGGATGTTCGGAGGGCTGGGCCGCCTCTCGGGGAACCCCCTTATCAAAGGGCTGGCCTCCCTGTACGTGGAAGTCATCCGCGGCATCCCCCTCCTGGTGCAGCTCCTGTTCATCTGGTTCGCCCTGCCTCAGGTGCTGGGGAACGTGGGGAATGCGCTCATTGGCTCGGTGCCGTCCTTGGGCCAGTGGCTCGTCAACCTGAAACTCAGCCCCTTCGCCGCGGCGGTGCTGGGGTTCACCATCTGCTACGGAGCCTACATGTCCGAGATCTTCCGGGCGGGCATCCAGTCCATCCACAAGGGGCAGATGGAGGCGGCGCGCTCCCTGGGGATGACCTACGTGCAGGCCATGCGCTACGTCATCCTGCCCCAGGCGGTGCGGGTCATCCTGCCGCCGGTGGGGAACGAGTTCGTCTCCCTCCTCAAGGATTCCTCCCTGGTCTCGGTGCTGGCCGTGCCGGACCTGACGCGCCGGGGCCGGGAGTACATGGCGCGGACCTTCCTGAGTTTTGAGACCTGGGCCATGGTGGCGCTCATCTACCTGGTGCTCACCCTCACCTTCACCCGCATCGTGGCCTACATAGAGCGCCGCTGGTCCGTGGGACGGTGAGGGAAAGCGATGGCAGAGCCGATCATTCAGGTTCGGGATGTGCACAAGAGTTTCGGGCGGGTGCGGGCCCTGCGGGGCGTGAGTTTTGACGTCTACCGCGGCGAGGTGGTGGTCATCATCGGTCCCAGCGGCTCGGGGAAGTCCACCCTGCTCAGGTGCATCAACCACCTGGAGAAGCCGGATGCCGGCACCATCATCGTGGATGGCATCCCGGTGGACGACGAGAGGACCAACATCAACAAGGTGCGGGCCGAGGTGGGGATGGTCTTCCAGTCCTTCAACCTCTTCCCGCACCTGACGGCGCTGGAGAACGTGATGCTGGCCCAGCGGGTGGTGCGCAAGCGTTCGGCGGAGGAGGCGGAGCGCATCGCCCGGGAGGAACTGGCCAAGGTGGGCATCCCGGAGAAGGCCGACTCGTACCCCAGCCAACTCTCCGGGGGGCAGCAGCAGCGGGTGGCCATCGCCCGGGCCCTGGCCATGCAGCCCAAGATCATGCTCTTTGACGAGCCCACCAGCGCCCTGGACCCGGAGATGATCAAGGAAGTGCTGGATGTGATGCTGCAACTGGCCCGGGAAGGGATGACCATGGTGGTGGTCTCCCACGAGATGGGGTTTGTGCGGGCCGCAGCGGACCGCATCCTCTTCATGGACGAGGGGCAGATCATAGAAGAGACGACCCCGGAACTCCTCTTCACCGCGCCCAAGCACGAGCGGACCAAGCAGTTCCTGAGCAAGATCCTGCATTAGTGGTAGCCGCCGCTTGAAATCGGGGCTCACGCCGGGCGTGGGCCTGCGCCGACGCCCGAAAGGCAATGCCGGGGCACTTTCCGCTCCCCTTACCCTCTGCTGCCGAGGTGTAGAAGGGGTGGAAGCGGCGCAGCGGTGGGGCTGCGAGCCCCCGCCCGTTTGACAGCCCGGCGTTTCTGAGTATAATAGGGCCACAACTGCATATTGCCGCGCAGGGGTTGCCCAAGGCCCGGATGCCTGGGCAGGTAACGAGCGAAGCCGGTGCAAGTCCGGCGCTGTCCCGCAACTGTAACCTGGCAGGTGGCAAACGGCGTATAGCGAATGGCTTATAGCCATAAGCC
>DAOTYM010000007.1:0-6289 GCA_034434775.1 Anaerolineae bacterium
GCCCACGCCCACCCCGCGGCCCACGCCCACCCCGGGGCCTCTCCTGGCCCCGCCAGAGGGGACTTCCTCTCCGGTCGCGGCCTTCAACCCGGCCAGGCTGGGCGGGGCGTTCTGCTACGGGGCGCTCCTGGCGGTGGGCGCGTTCGCTGCCATCGGCGTGCTGGCCCTGGTGCGAAAGCTCCTCATGGGCCTGTGGGCCCTCATCCGGCGGCGGTAGGGAACCGGACCTCTCCTCGTCGCCCAACCGTGGGGGTTGGACTCGCTTCCCCCACGCCCGACCCGCCGCAGGCGGCGCACGGCCCAGGATAGCCAGAGAGCCATGCAGGAAGGAATGGAAAGAACCCCCAGGCTCCTGGTGGGCCTGGGCAACCCTGGTCCAGAATACGCGCGCAACCGCCACAACGTGGGGTTCATGTGCCTGGACCGGCTGGCCGAGCGGCACGGGATCTCCCGCTGGCACCGGAAGCACCATGCCCTCGTCGCGGAGGGCCTGGTGGCGGGCCACCCCGTGGTCCTGGCCAAGCCGCAGACCTTCATGAACCTGAGCGGCCAGGCGGTCCGGCCCCTGGTGCGGCACTACGGGGTTCCCTTGGCGGACCTCCTGGTGGTCCACGATGACCTGGACCTGGAGCTGGGCGTGCTCCGGCTGCGCCGCCAGGGGAGTTCCGCAGGCCACAAGGGGGTCCAGCACATCATAGACACCCTGGGCAGCCGGGAGTTCCCCCGCCTGCGGATCGGCATCGGCCGGCCTGCCCGAGGGGACCCAGTGGACTACGTCCTGAGCGACTTCACCCTGGACGAGTCCATCGTCATGGACCGGGCCCTGGACCGGGCGGTGGAGGCCATTGTGGCCTGGCTGGAGTTGGGGATAGAGGCCGCCATGAACGCCTTCAACGCGGCCCCGCCCGACTCCCTCTCGCGAAGGATGGCTGAAGCAGAAGAGAAGTGACGGTACAGTATCTGGAGGAAGCGGCCGAGGCAGAAGAGCAGACAGAGGTTCTCTCCCTTTCGGGGCTTCTGCGGCTGTTGGACGACCTGCCGGAATACCGCACCCTGCTGGAGCACCTGCAGGGTGGTTTGCGCGCGCCCCGCACCGAGCGGCTCATCCGCTCGGCCCGCGCCTATGTCCTGGCCGGCCTCCTGCGGCACCTGACCAAGCCCCTCCTTGTGGTGGTCCCCCGGCCGGAGGAGGCCCGCCGCCTGGCGGAGGAACTCCTGACCTGGACGGAGACGCCGGAGGCCGTCTACCTCTTCCCCGACCCCGGCGTGCTCCCCTTTGAGCGGGCCCCCTGGCCTCTGGAGAACCGGGGGCAGCGGCTGGCGGCCCTGGCCGCCCTGGCCCAGGCTGCCGAGGAGCCTGCCCGGGTCCTGGTGGTGGCCTCGGTGCGGGCCCTCATGCACCGCACCCTGCCCCCGCGGGAGATGCGCCTGGGTCTGCGCCGGCTCCGCGTGGGCCAGCACATCCTGCTGGGGGAGATGCTGGAGCGCTGGGTGGCCTGGGGCTACTCGCCCGTGGACGTGGTGGAGGAACCCGGCACCTTCTCCCGCCGCGGCGGCATCGTGGACTGCTACCCGCCCAACGCCCGGCACCCGGTGCGCATTGAACTCTTCGGCAGCCAGGTGGATAGCCTGCGCCTCTTTGACCCCTCCACCCAGCGGACCTTCGCCCGAGTCCAGGAGGTCTGGATCGGGCCGGCCAGCGAGGCCCTGCCGCGCTTCGGCCCCGCCGCGGCCGAGCGGGCGGCGGGCCTGCGCCTGGAGGGATGCCACCCCATGGCCCAGAGCCAGGTCCGCCAGGACCTGGAGCGCCTCCAGCAAGCCGCGCCCTTCCCGGGCATGGAACTGTACCTCCCCTACCTCTACGAGGTGGAAGCCTCGGCCCTGGATTACCTGCCCAGGGAAGGGCTCCTCGTGGTGGAAGACCCGCTGGAGGTGGAGGAGGCCATAGCCGAAGCCCTGGGCCAGGCCGAAGAACTCCGGAGGGAACTCGTGGCGGCGGGCGACCTCCCGGAAGGGTTTGCCAGCCCCTACGTGGACGCAGCGCGCCTCCTCCAGCGGCTGCAGGAAGAGCCGCGCTTCCTCCTCTCCAGCGCCGAGGAGCCGCCTGCCCCTGGGGAACTCGCCTACCGCTTCCACCTGGCCGACCGGTACGGCGGCCAACTGAAGCGGGTGGCCGCCGAGGTCCAGCGGCTGCAGGCCCAGCGCTCGCGCGTCGTGGTCCTGAGCCGCCAGGCCTCCCGCCTGCGGGAACTCCTGGACGAGGCCGGGGTGGCCGTTGCCCCCAGCGGCAACTCCCTGGAGCCGCCGGCCCCTGGGGGCGTGGTGGTGGCCCGGCGCATCCTGGAGGAGGGGTGGGTGCTGGACCTTGCCGCAAGCGCCCGGCCCACCCCTGGCCCCGAGGCCCTCTACCTCCTCACCGATGGGGAACTCTTCGGCTGGGCCAGGCCCAAGCCGCGCCGCGCCCGCCGTCCCCGGGCCGTGGCCCCCGAAGCCTTCTTCGCCGACCTCCAGCCCGGGGACTACGTGGTGCACATTGAGCACGGCATCGGCCGCTTCCTGGGGCTCGCCACCCTGAACCTGGACGGCGTCCCCAAGGAGTACATCCTGGTGGAGTACGCCGCGGGCGACCGGCTCTACGTCCCCGTGCACCAGGCCGACCGCCTGAGCCGCTACGTGGGCCTGAGCGACGAGCCCCCCGCCCTGCACCGCCTGGGCACGGCCGACTGGGAGCAGGTCAAGGCCCGCGCCCGCCAGGCCGTGGACGAGATCGCCCAGGAACTCCTGGACCTCTACGCCACCCGCGCCGTGGTCCGGGGCCACGCCTTCAGCCCCGACACCCCCTGGCAGAGCGAACTGGAAGCCGCCTTCCCCTACATAGAGACGGAAGACCAACTGCACGCCATTGAGGCCGTCAAGGCCGACATGGAGCGGGAGGTCCCCATGGACCGCCTCATCTGCGGCGACGTGGGCTACGGCAAGACGGAGGTCGCCGTCCGCGCCGCCTTCAAGGCGGTGATGGACGGCAAGCAGGTGGCCGTGCTCGTCCCGACCACGGTGCTGGCCCAGCAGCACTTCAAGACCTTCCAGGAGCGGCTGGCCCCCTTCCCGGTGGAGGTGGAGATGCTCTCCCGCTTCCGCTCCCGGGCCCGCCAAAAGGAGATCCTCCGCCGGTTGGAGGAAGGCTCGGTGGATATCGTCATCGGCACCCACCGCCTGCTCCAGAAGGACGTCCGCTTCAAGGACCTGGGCCTGGTCATCATAGACGAGGAGCAACGGTTCGGCGTGGCCCACAAGGAGCGCCTCAAGCAGTTGCGCAAAGAGGTGGATGTGCTGACCCTCACGGCCACGCCCATCCCCCGCACCCTGCACCTTTCCCTGACCGGCGTGCGGGACATGAGCACCATTGAGACCCCGCCGGAGGAACGGCTGCCCATCTGGACGGTGCTGGCGGAGTACGACGAGGCCCTCATCCGCCAGGCCATCCGCCGCGAACTGGACCGCGGCGGGCAGGTCTACTTCGTCCACGACCGGGTGCAGGGGATTGAGCAGATGGCGGCCCGCGTGCAGAGCCTGGTCCCCGAGGCCCGGGTGGCGGTAGCCCACGGCCAGATGCCCGAGAAGGACCTGGAGCAGGTGATGCTCCAGTTCGCCAACGGCGAGGTGGACGTCCTGGTCTGCACCACCATCATTGAGAGCGGCCTGGACATCCCCAACGCCAACACCATCATCATCAACCGGGCCCACCGCTTCGGGCTGGCCCAACTGTACCAGTTGCGGGGGCGGGTGGGGCGCAGCGCGGTGCGGGCCTACGCCTACCTCCTCATCCCCAAGCACTACATCTTGAGCCCGGTGGAGCGGCGCCGCCTGGAGGCGGTGGTGGAGGCCCGGGACCTGGGCGCCGGGTTCCAGATTGCCATGCGGGACCTGGAGATCCGCGGGGCGGGGGAGATCCTGGGGGCGCGGCAGCACGGCCACATCGCCGCCGTGGGGTTTGACCTCTACTGCCGCCTGTTGGCCGAGGCCGTGCGCCGGCTGCGCCAGGAGCGGGAGGAAGGCCGCCGGTCCGAGGAGGCCGAGGGCGAGCCCGCGCCCCGGAAGGCCCCGCGGCGCCGGCGGCGCGCTGAGGCTTCTTTCCTGCCCTTGGTCTCCATTGAACTGCCGCTCCAGGCCTACATCCCGACCGACTACGTCCCCTCGGAGCGGCTGCGGTTGCAACTCTACCGCCGGCTCGCCTCCGTCCAGGAGCCAGAGCAGGTCAGGGAACTGGAAAGCGAACTCCAGGACCGCTTCGGGCCGCTGCCGGAGCCGGTCCAGAACCTGCTCTACCAACTGCGCCTCAAGGCCTGGGCCCTCGCTGCAGGCGCGCAGGCGGTGACCCAGGAGGAAGGCCAGTTCGTCATCCATGCGGAGAGTTTGGAGCAGATGAACCGGGAGCGCCTCCAGCAGGTGCTGGGGGATGCGGCGCGGGTCCAGCGGCGGCGCGTCTGGGTGCCGGGGGCGGACCAGCCGGCCATCTGGCAGGCGCGCCTCCTGCGCGTGCTGGAGGCGATGGCGCGGGAACTGGCCATGTCCTCCCCGCAATAGGCCAACAGATCGTTACCACCCCCTGGGTCACAGGCGAGGGATGGATCGGTAGTGATCCGAGCCGACGCCACAGGTGGGAGGGGGCAATCTCTTCATCCTCAGAAAAACCCATCGTTCCAGTCCCTCCAGCGACTGGCCCCTTGGCCCAACTTCGCGGGGGGCGATTTGACAGGGAAACGCCCCTTTTGGTAGAATGTATACCGTTCGCTCTTCTCTGCATTTCCTCTAGCCAGAGGGCCCTGGCAAACTCAATTTTCATGAGGCGAGGTGATCCATGGCTTCTTCCCCTTCCGACCATCTCTCGTCCGTTTGGCTTCGCATCTTCCCCATCACTGTAGACCGAGGTGAAGGCCCCTACGTGTACACCACCGACGGCCGGCGGTTCCTGGACTTCACCTGCGGCATCGCCGTGACCAACACCGGCCACTGCCATCCGAAAGTGGTGCGGGCCATCCAGGAGCAGGCCGCCCGCATCATCCACGCCCAGATGAACATCGGCGTCCACGAGAGGGCCCTAGAACTGGCCAAGAGGCTCCGGCAGGTGGTCCCTTCCCACCTGGACGCCTTCTTCTTCGGCAACAGCGGCGCCGAGGCCGTGGAAGCGGCGGTCAAACTGGCCCGCCAGGCCACGGGGAAGCCCAACATCATCGTCTTCCAGGGGAGTTTCCACGGGCGGACGGTGGGGGCCATGTCCCTGACCACCTCCAAGACCATCTACCGGCTGCGCTACCAGCCCCTCATGGCCGGCGTGTTCGTGGCTCCCTACCCCTATGCCTACCGCTATGGGTGGGAGCCGGAGGCCTGCAGCCAGTGGTGCCTGCGGGAAGTGGAGCACCTCCTCCACACCCAGACCGACCCCAGCGAGACCGCGGCCATCCTCGTGGAGCCGGTCCTGGGAGAGGGGGGATATGTGGTGCCGCCTCCGTCCTTCCTGCCCGGCCTGCGCAAGATCTGCGACGAGCATGGCCTCCTGCTCATCATTGACGAGGTCCAGACGGGGTTCGGCCGGACGGGGCGGTTCTTCGCCCTGGAGCACTTTGGCGTTCAGCCCGACATCCTGGTCATGGCCAAGGCCCTGGCTTCGGGGCTTCCCCTGAGCGGCATCGCCGCCTCGTCGGACCTGATGAGCCGGTGGGAGACGGGGTCCCACGGCAGCACCTACGGCGGGAACGCGGTGGCCTGCGCCGCGGCCATCGCCACCCTGGAAGTGCTGCAGGAGGAGGGCTTGGTGGAGAACGCGGCCCGGCAGGGGGCGCACCTCCTGGAGCGGCTGCGGGCCGTCGCCGAGCGCTACCCCGTGCTGGGAGACGTGCGGGGCCTCGGCCTGATGATTGGCACCGAGTTCACCACGGCCGAGGGCAAGCCCGACGCGGCCACGGCCAAGGCGGTGCAGCAGAAGTGCTTCCAGCGGGGGCTCCTCCTCCTGACCTGCGGCCCCTACAGCAACGTCATCCGGTGGATCCCCCCTCTGATCGTGGACACAGCCACGGTGGATCAGGCGGCGGACATCTTTGAGGCTGCCGTGGCCGAAGCCAGCCAGACGTGAGAGGTCCCAGGCTTTCTGGAAGGCCTTAGAAGAGAAGAAGAGGCGGGACCGGCTCCGGTCCCGCCTCTTGGGGCCTGGGAAGGGGGCAAGTAGATTTAGACCTTGGCCTTGCCGGTGCCGGTCTCAATCCGCTTCCAGGCAGCCACCACCGCCACCACG
>DAOTYM010000008.1:0-1536 GCA_034434775.1 Anaerolineae bacterium
CCTGCTCGTGGCAAGCCTCCTCCGCGGCGGCTGCGGCTCCGTTGAACCCGAGAAGAGCCAGAAAGCCTCGGCCGACTGGAGCCGTGGCCTCCGCGTGGGCGTGGCCAGCCTCAACCAGGCGGTGGCCCTCCAGGTTGCGGGCGCAGGAGAGGAGGTCCACCTGGCCTGGAGCGAGGCGGGGGAGCGGGGCATGGAGGTCGCCTACCTCCGCCTCGGCCAGGATGCCAGGGAAGAGGTGCGGGCGCGCCTTTCCCCGGGCCTCTTCTTCCCCCGGGAGCCCGCGCTGGTGCTGGATGGGGCCGACGTCGTGCACCTCTTCTGCCTGGGGAGCGAGGCGCGGAACCGCCCCGACGGCGTCTACCACGGGGTGCTGGACGCGGAGGGCCGCCTGCGCGGGAGGGTGGCGCGGGTCACCCCTGAGGGGCGCCCCGTGACCGGCTACCGGGCCCGCCGCGCGCCGGACGGGACCATCGCCCTCCTCTGGGCCGATGCCTCGGACGAGGCTCCCGGGGTCTACTTCGCTTCCCTCAGGCCCGAAGGGACCTTCGCCAGAGGGCCCGTGCGGGTGGCTCCAGAGGGGGCAGAACCCGACATGGCCGTGGCGGAGGATGGCCGGTTGCACCTGGCCTGGGTGGAGGAGCCGGAGCCCGGCCGGCGCGTGGTCCGCTACGGGGTCCTCTCCCCTGAGACGGGCGAGGTCCTGCCGCCAGGGGGGATGGCGGTGGGCAGCATCCCGGTGGAGACCGGGCTGGTCACCTACCCGCCGCGCGTGGGCCTGGACGACACCCACGCCTACGTCTTCTGGTCGGTGGAGCACCGCGGCGGCCTGGCCCAGGGCCTGGCCGAGTCCTTCTTCGCTGCCGTCCCCTTGGAGGGCCCCTCGGCCGAACAGCCCGCCGTGCACCAGGTCCTGCTGCCGGAGCAGGCGGGCCCCGGATCTGGCGAGGTGACCCGGTTGGAGTTCCTGCCCCTGGCGCACCCCAGCACGCGGAAGTTTGACTCCCGCAACCGGTGGTACCCCCTCCAGCCCATGACCTTCCGCTCGCCGGAGTTGCTCGGCCCCTACAGCGGCTACGTGCTGATGGCCGCGCCCCTGCCGTACCAGGGCCCTTCGCTGCCAGTGGCCTTCGCCGTCAAGGAGCAGTTCCGCCGCCGGGCGGAAGTGGAGCCGGTCCTGGCCCTCTTTGAGGGGGGAGGGCTCTGGGGGCACCAGCAGGCGGCGCGCACGGGCAGCCTTTCCCTGTTCCCCACCCTGGAGATGGACGCCGCGGGGAACCTCCACCTGGCCTGGGTGGATTTCAAGCAGTTCGGGCAGTACCAGGTCTTCTACGCCACCACCGCGCCGGAGGCACGCCAGGCCATAGACCGGGTGACCCTCAGGGACGCGGCCCTGGCCGTCGCGGACTTCGCCTGGGGGATGCTCTCGGGGCTGAGCCTCATCCCCCTGACGGTCATCCTCCTCGTCCCCTCCCTCCTCTGGGTGGGCCTGACCTACATCTTCGGCAGCGGGGATGACCTGGCGGAGCGGGGCGTGCA
>DAOTYM010000009.1:0-2814 GCA_034434775.1 Anaerolineae bacterium
GATCTTGAAGAACTGGGTCCTGGGGACCAGTTCGGCCTGCACCGATTCCCGCAGTTCCTGCAGGGTGACGTCCAGCCTGAACTGCTCGTTGAGGGCCTTCAGGAAGGTCTCGGTCTTCAGGTATGAGATGTAGGTGGGCGCCAGGTCTTCGGCCAGTTCCACCGGGGAGTAGGCCTGGTTCTCCTGCGTGACGAGGGGGTTCAGGACGAGAGTGGCCTCGGCGCGGTACATGAGGGGCTTGGCCAGGCTGTACCACAGGCTGAGCCCCGTCCCCACCAGCACGGTCAAGAGGACGATCCACAACCTCTTTCGGATGGTCGCACCGATATAGTGCAGTTGCAAGGGCGTTTGTCTCCTCAGCCTCGCCTTCTCCTCCCCAAGGAGAAGGCGGGAATCCCTGCCTTCAGGTACGCTTGCATCTCCTTATGTCACATCCTCGTTCACCTCAAGTCTACCACACGGCGGGGGCAAAGTCAAACATCCGGCGAGGTGACAGGCTTTTCAGAGGTGCGCGGGCAGAGCATGTCCAGGGGGCCCCGAGACCAGCAAGGCCAGGACAAACGTCCTCGGCTTGCTGGGCTCTGGGCTCTGGCCTCTCCCCCGGCCCTCCCCGACACGGGGGGTTTGTAGGGGCAATTCATGAATTGCCCCTATAAGTTCCTCGTCCCCGCCGCCTATAGCGGCACCCCCTCCCTCTCCGCACGCAGCCTCACCCCTACCCCCTGGCCCCCTTCCCCTCTCCGCCCGCGGGAAGGGGTGAGGTTCGTAGGGGCGATTCGTGAATCGCCCCTACAGGCTCCGGGTCGGGGAGAGGTCCGACTGTGGAAGCCAGCACGGTATTCCCTACGGGAACATCCGCACGACCAGGGGCAGGTATGCCCGCCCCCAGGAGACCGTAGCCGTCGCCGTGGGGCTGGCCGTGGGTGTCGGCGTGGGGCTGGCGGTGGACGTCGGCGTGGATGTGGGCGTCTCCGTGGGTGTGGAGGTGGGCGGCCCGCCCGGCGTGATGGTGGCTGTGGGCGTGGCCGACGCGGTCGGCGTCCCGGTGGCCGTAGGCGTGGGCGTCTCCGTGGGCGGCAGCGACCAGTGCACCTCCCAACTGTCCAGCGCAGGTGAGGCAGAGCCCCCTGCGCTCTCCAGGCGCGCCCGCAGCCGCAACATCGGATACTGCACCGGGTCCACCAGGCTCAGGTCAAACCCCGAGGGCACATCCGAGAACAGAGGGGTACCCCGCGCGTCCAGGACGTCCACCCGCAGCGCGCTGCCCAAGGGCTTCTCCGCGCTGTAGAGGAGCAGTTCCCATCGCCCCAGGGCCGGAGGCTGGATGAGCAGGGAGACAGCCTGGCCCGACGTGTACTGGCTGTAGCCCACCCGCACGTCCTGCAGGATGGGGCTGACCAGGCTTCCGCCCCGCGTAAAGGTGGCCCGCACCTGGATGTACCGCGCCGCCGGGCTGCTCACGGGGCTGCCGCTCGCCCCATAGGGAGCCGACCAGGGGCTCCAGGTCCCGTCGTCCGGGTTGGGGGTGCCCCCCGTGCGCGTCTGGAGGGCCAGGCCAGACGCCCCAGGCACCTGGGCGCCCCACTGGATGGCCCCCCAGGCCGCCACGCCTCCCGTGTCCCACACCGGGGAAGTGTACACACCGGTGGCCGCAAGGCCCGGGTCCGGGGCCACGTAGACGCCGATGTCGCCCCCCGCCCTCTCCTGGAAGGCGACGGCGGCGTGGGCATCCCCGGCGACCGCCACGCTCGGGTAGTTCTGGTCCGCCCCTTCGTGCAGGCTGACCGCCTGGGGGCTGGTCCAGTGCTGGCCTCCGTCAAAACTGCGCGCCATCAGGACGTCTGGGTCGCTGTAGCCAGTCCGGTACCGCGTCCAGACGGCCAGCACCGCTCCCGAGGCCGAAAGCCCCAGGGCCGGCCCCGTGCGGAAGCCGTACCCCCCGCCCTCATCCAAGGCGATGGGCGCGCTCCACGTGGCCCCTCCATTGGAACTGGAAACCCCGACGATCCGGCTGCTGTAGGTCTCGGTGCCGCCATCGCCCCAGAGGACCGTGAGGCGCGCCGGCGAGGCCCCGAAGGCCACCAGCGCCGGCTGGGATTGCTGCTGGGGCGTCAGGGGCTCCATGCCCACCTTGGCGCTCGCCGACCAGTGGAGGCCGCCATCGGTGCTGACGGCGAGCCGGATATCCGCGGGGTCGCCCTCTGCAGCACCGCGGGTGTCCCTCCACGCGGCGTAGAGCGTGCCCCCCGCGTCCAGGGCCAGGGCCGGCTGCATCTGCCCCGTGCCAGGGGGGCCATCGTCCACCCGCACGTTGGGCCCCCAGGTGAGCCCGCCGTCGGTGCTGCGGACGAAGTAGATATCCCAGTCGTCCTGCGCTCCCAAGGTGTCGGGGGTGTTGCGCCCGTCCCTCCAGGCCACGCAGACCGTGGAACCACTCCCCGAGACCACCAGGGCTGGCTCCTTCTGGGTGGCTGAGCCTGCATCGTTGTTCAGGCGGACGTTGGCGCTCCAGGTCGCCCCCCCATCGGTGCTGCGGGCGTAGAAGATGTCCAGGTCGGCATCGCTCTCGCTGCTCGGGCGGTTATCGGCCCACACCGCGTGGAGGACCCCGGCCCCATCCGCCGCCACCCGAATGCCCTCCACTGAGAGGGGGTTCAGGGGAGCGCTATCCCAACTCACGTGGCTGGCCGCCGTCCAGGTGGCCCCGCCATCGGTGCTGCGGGAGGCGTAGACGCCGTAGGTCCCCCGAAGGTCGTACCAGAGGAGGTAGAGAGTGCCCCCCGGCCCCACGGCCACAGCGGGCCGGTACTGCCG
>DAOTYM010000010.1:0-3308 GCA_034434775.1 Anaerolineae bacterium
GCCCGTGGCCGTGGCTGCGGCCATCGCCAGCGCCGGGCGCCACGGCATCCTTATCAAGGGCGGTGTCCACCTGGAAGATGCGGCACGCCTGAGGGCTGTCGCCTTTGATAAGACGGGGACCCTGAGTTACGGCAGGCCCGGCGTATCCCTGGTGGCACCCGTTCCTGGCCAGACGGCAGAGGAGGTCCTCCGCCTGGCCGCAGCGGTGGAGAGCCGGTCGGAGCACCCCATCGCGCAGGCCGTGGTCGCCGAAGCCGCGGCCCGGGGCCTGCCCGTCCTCCCAGCCAGCGAGGTGCGCGCCGTGGCTGGCCGGGGCATTGAGGGGTCCGTGGACGGGCACCAGGTCACGGTGGGAAGCCACCCCTTCTTCTGCCAGGCCGTCCCCCACGGGGCCGAAGTGTGCCGCCTGGCCGAGAAGATGGAACGGGAGGGCCACACGGCGATCCTGGTGGCCCGGGACGGAGAGGTGGTGGGCCTGGTGGGGGTGCAGGATGCCCTGCGGCCAGAGGGCCAGGAGGCCATCCACATGCTGGGCGACCTGGGGGTCAGGCCGCGCGTGATGCTCACGGGCGATAACGAAGCCGTGGCCCGGGCCGTGGCCAGCCAGTTGGGGCTGGACGGTTTCCAGGCCAACCTGCTGCCCGAGGAGAAGTTGGAAGCCGTCGCCCGGCTGGTGGAAGCGCACGGGGCCGTGGCCATGGTGGGCGATGGCGTCAACGACGCGCCTGCCCTGGCCCGGGCCACCGTGGGCATCGCCATGGGGGCCGCCGGCACCGACCAGGCCCTGGAGACAGCCGATGTCGCCCTCATGGGCGACGACCTGCGCCTGGTGCCCCACCTCGTCCGCCTGAGCCGCCGCGCCATGGCCATTGTGCGCCAGAACGTGGCGGCCGCGCTCCTGGTCAAGGGCCTCTTCCTGGCCCTGGCCTTGGCCGGCCGGACCACCCTGTGGATGGCCGTCTTCGCCGACACGGGCGTGGCCCTCCTGGTCGTGCTCAACGCCATGCGCCTGCTGCGCTGGCGGCCGGCGAGGAGCCCCTCGGTGTGAAGGGATTAGTAGGGGCACGGCATGCCGTGCCCCTACTACGCCACGGTGGTTCTTGACGATATGCAATTTGAGCAGGGGCGCACGGCCGTGCGCCCCTACGAGACCGCAACCGTGACCTGCATGGCCGGAAAGGGAATTTTCATTGTGTTCCAGCACCAGGAGAGGCCGACCTGCGAAAAGCCCTGAACGCCCCAGGGCTGACTCATTCTTACAGAACTCTAACAGCCTTCCGGTGTGACAGACCGTAGGGCACGCCTCCTGGCGTGCCATCTAGCGTCCGGAAGAGCCGTTAAGGTCTTCCCTTTGTAAAAACGAGTCAGCCCTGCTGAACGCCCAGTCCCGATTTGACAGGTTCGGCGACTTGTGGTATAGTGGTGCCGAAAAGAGCCTCCAAAGGAGAAGGCGCACGGTTTAGGAGTGCGCCTTCACTTATCCGAGGGGGCCGAACTCGGACAACCGACCTGCCAAAGACGGAGAACAGGAAGAGTACACGCATCCGCGCGGCCCAGAGAGTTGGGCCTTGGGGTGGAAGCCCAACGCCGTCGCCTGCGTGGAATGGGCCTGGGAGTCGCCAACCGAACGGGGCCATGCCCCCAGTAGACTTGGCCGGAGCCGCCACCGTTATCAGGGCTGAGGACGTCGGGAGCGTGGGTGCTCCCCGCGTCCGCGAAAGAGTGAGGCTGGCTCACGGGTGAAAAACCCCGCCTTCACGGCGGGGTTTTTGCATTCCAGGGCCGGCCTAAGAAGGGTGGCACCACGGGTGCCCTCGGCAGACCGAGGCTCTCGTCCCTTGGGGGGCGAGGGCCTTTTTGTTGGTGAAGACGGCCCACGTGCGCACGGACGCCGTATCCATATTGGCAGCCCGACAGGGGAAATCCAGCACAAAGTAAGGAGGAAAAGACCATGTCCAGCCGAACGTCCGAACGGACCCACTTCATCCTGACCCAGGACCAGATTCCCGAGGCCTGGTACAACATCCAGGCCGACCTGCCCAAGCCCTTGCCGCCGGTCATCCACCCGGCCACCCAAAAGCCCATCGGCCCGGACGACCTGGCCCCCCTCTTCCCCATGGGCCTCATCCTGCAGGAGGTGAGCCAGGAGCGCTACATTGACATCCCCGGCGAGGTGCTGGACATCTACAAGATGTGGCGGCCCACCCCCCTCATCCGCGCCCGCCGCTGGGAGAAGGCCCTTGGCACCCCGGCCAAGATCTACTACAAATGGGAAGGGGTCAGCCCGCCAGGGAGCCACAAACCCAACACTGCCGTGGCCCAGGCCTACTACAACAAGAAAGAAGGCGTCCGCCGGCTGACCACGGAGACCGGCGCCGGCCAGTGGGGCAGCGCGCTGGCCTTCGCCTGCAACCTGTTCGGCCTGGAGTGCAAGGTCTACATGGTCAAGGTCTCCTACCAGCAGAAGCCCTACCGCCGCATCCTGATGCAGACCTGGGGCGCGCAGGTCACCCCCAGCCCCAGTGAGGAGACCCACGCCGGCCGCCAGATCCTGGCCAAGGACCCGAACTCCCCCGGCTCCCTGGGCATCGCCATCAGCGAGGCCGTGGAAGTGGCCGCCACCCACGAGGACACCAAGTACTCCCTGGGAAGCGTCCTCAACCACGTCCTCCTGCACCAGACGGTCATCGGCCTGGAGACCCTGAAGCAGTTTGAAATGGCCGGGGACTACCCCGATGTGGTCATCGGGTGCGTGGGCGGCGGGTCCAACTTCGCCGGGCTGGCCCTCCCCTTCGTGCGGGACAAGATCGTAGAGGGCAAGAAGACCCGCATCATCGCCGTGGAGCCGACCGCCTGCCCCAGCCTCACCAAGGGCCACTACCGCTACGACTTCGGCGACACGGCCTGCACCACGCCCCTCCTCAAAATGTACACCCTGGGCCACTCCTTCATCCCGTCGCCCATCCACGCCGGAGGCCTGCGCTACCACGGCATGGCGCCCATCATCTGCCACCTCTACAACCTGGGCTTCATTGAGGCCGTGGCCTACCACCAGAACCCGGTCTTCCAGGCCGCGGTCCACTTTGCCCGGGCAGAGGGGTTCGTCCCCGCGCCGGAATCGGCCCACGCCATCAAAGCCGCCATGGACGAGGCCCTGCGCTGCCGGGAGGCTGGAGAGGCCAAGACCATCGTCTTCAACCTCAGCGGGCACGGCCACTTTGACCTGGCCGCCTACGACGCCTACCTATCCGGCGACCTCGTGGACTACGAACTGCCAGAAGAGGAGGTGCAGAAGGCCCTGGCCGAAC
>DAOTYM010000011.1:0-6192 GCA_034434775.1 Anaerolineae bacterium
CGCCAACGGCGGCTGATGGTCCCCGCACGCGGCACGGAGGAAGGCCTGCCCATGCACCGTCCGGGAGACCGCCTCAAGGTCCTCTTCCTCACGCCGCAACTCCCCTACCCGCCCCACCAGGGGACCAGCATCCGCAACTACCACCTCCTCGCGCACCTGGCGCGGCGGCACCGGGTCTCCCTCTGCTCCTTCCTGACCCAGCCCCCGGGCGCGGCCGACCTGGGGCCCCTCCCCGACCTCTGCGAGGCCGTGGAAGGGGAACCCCAGCCGGAGCGGAGCCTCCTCGGGCGGGCCTGGACGACCCTCACCTCCCCCCTGCCGGACATGGCCCTGCGCCTGGCCTCCGCCGCCTTCCACCGCCGCCTGGCGGCGTGGCTGGCTCGGGAGGACTTTGACGTGGTAGAGGTGGAGGGGATTGAGATGGCCCGCTACCTCCAGCAGGTGGCCGCGGCGCGCCGGGAGGGCGGGCCGGCCGTGGTCTTTGACGACCACAACGCCGAATACCTCCTCCAGCAGCGCGCCTTTGCCACAGACCGCCGCTACCCCAGCCGGTGGCTCGCGGCCCTCTATTCCTTCGTCCAGTGGCAGAAGTTGCGCCGTTACGAGGCCCTCACCTGCCGCCTGGCCGACCGCGTCGTGGCCGTCTCCGAGGCAGACGCCCGGGCCCTGGAACGCCTGGTCCCCGGCCTCCGGCCCACCGTGGTCCCCAACGGGGTGGACGTGGAATCCTACCGCACCTACGCCACGCCCCCGGAGTTCCCGCCCCTGCGGCAGCCGGCCCTGGTCTTCACCGGCAAAATGGACTTCCGCCCCAACGTGGATGGCGTCCTGTGGTTCTGGCAGGAGGTCTGGCCCCTGGTCCGGGCCAGGGCACCCGAGGCCCACTTCTACGTGGTGGGCCAGCAGCCCCACCCGCGCCTGGCCCCGCTGAGGGAGGACCCCACCGTCACCGTGACCGGCTTCGTGCCCGACGTGCGCCCCTACATCGCCCACGCGGTGGTTTACGTCATCCCCCTGCGCATCGGCGGCGGCACGCGCCTGAAGGTCCTGGAGGCCATGGCCATGGGCAAGGCCATCGTCTCCACCTCCCTCGGGTGCGAGGGATTCCCCCTCCGGTCGGGGGAGCACCTCCTCATGGCCGACACGCCCAGCGCCTTCGCCGAGGCGGTGCTGGCCCTCCTGCAGGACCCCTCCAGGCGCCAGGCCCTCGGAGCGGCGGCCCAGGCCCTCGCCGCTGCCCAGTACGACTGGGCAGCCATCGTCCCCCGCTTGGAAGAGGTCCTGTGGGAGGCCGCGCGAGGACGGGTCCGGCGATGAGCGCGCTCAGGGACCGCCTGCGCCTGGCCATGTTGCGGGCCGTGGCCCTCGCATGGACCGCCCGCCTGCCCTCCCTCCCCCTGCACCCGCTCCCCGCACGGCCGCGCCTCCTCCTCATCCGGCCGGACCACCTGGGCGACCTCCTCTTCGCCACCCCTGCCCTGCGCCACCTGCGGACCCGCCTGCCCGACGCGCACCTCACGGCCCTGGTCGGCCCCTGGGGAAAACCGGTATGGCAGGATTGTCCCTACCTGGACGAAGTGCAGGCCCTTCCCTTCCCCGGCTTCACCCGCGGGCCGAAGGGGCCCATCTGGGGGCCTTACGCGCTCCTCTTGCGGACAGCGCGGGACCTGCGCGCGGCCCAGTTTGACGCCGCGGTCGTCCTGCGCTTTGACCATTGGTGGGGGGCCTGGTTAGCGAGGGCGGCCGGCATCCCCCGGGTGGTCGGATACGATGTGCCTCCCACCCGGCCCTTCCTGACAGCCCCGGTGCCCTACGGGGCAGGGCGCCACGAGGTCCTGCAGAACCTGGCCTTGGCCCAGGCCCTCGCGGGGGACGGGGGCGGCTCCCCAGACCCGAAGGCCACTCCTCTGGAGTTCACCCCCCCACCCCACGCGGTGGAGCGGGCGCGTGCGCTCCTCCCAGAAGGCGCTTCCCCCATCTGCATCCACCCCGGCGCGGGGGCTGCGGTCAAGGTGTGGCCCCCGGAACGCTGGGCGCAGGTGGCCGATGTCCTGGCCGGGGAGACCGGGGCCCCCATCGTCCTCACTGGAGGCCCTGACGAACTGGACCCGGCCTGGAAGGTCGCTGCAAAGATGGCTTCGGAGGCGCGGGTCCTGGCCGGGAAGACGGGCCTGGGGGAACTGGCCGCCCTCTTCGCGCGGGCGCGCCTGGTGCTCGGCTCCGACTCCGGCCCCCTGAAACTGGCCCAGGCCGTGGGCGCGCCCACGGTGCACCTCTACGGCCCGGTGGATGTGCGCACCTTCGGCCCCTGGGGAGACCCGGCCACATACCGCGTGGTGCAGAGCCCCCTGGCTTGCGTCCCCTGCAACCGCCTGGACTACCGCCCTGAGGAACTGAAGGACCACCCCTGCATGGCTGCCATCCCGGTGGAGGCCGTCCTGGACGCGGCCCGCGCCCTCCTCCAGTGAGCCAGCCGCATCCCCGGTATGCTGCTCAGGCCTCACCTACCCCTGGCAATGGAGGATGAGGCCAAGGGTAGGGGGGCGATTCATGGATCGCCCCTACTACTACTGCGCCACGGTGGTTCTTGACGATATGCAATCTGAGTAGGGGCGCACGGCCGTGCGCCCCTACGAGGCTGCAACCGTGACCTGTATGGCCGAAAACGGAATTTTCATTGTGGTCCAACGCTACCCTGTGTTGGCTGCGCAGTGTCGCCCTCTGCCACACCGGAGGCATGACCTCCAGGTTTGCCAACGCCATCAACAAATATAGGGATATCAATCTCGCAAAACGGATAAGACCTGGAACACCCTCAGGTTGCACAGCCCGGGTCCCTGTGCTATAGTGGAGCCCTGATGCAGCCAACCCACCCGTGGGGTGCACAGGCGGATGTCCACCGAGACCAGAGAGCGAGCCACCTGTTTCGCCATCCTCCTGGCCGCCCTGGCCCTGCGCCTCTGGCGCCTGGGGGCCGACAGCCTCTGGTACGATGAGACCGTCACCCTCTTCATCGCCCAGGAGGACCTGGCGCGCCTCACCGCCCACACCGCAGGGGACATCCACCCGCCCCTCTACTACTACTTGCAACACGTCTGGCTCGCCCTCGCTGGCCGGGAGGAGTTCGCCGCGGCCTTCGTCTCCCTCTTCTTCGGCGTCCTCCTGGTGGCCCTCGTCTACCGCTTTGCCCGGGACCTGACAGGCCAGGGCGCAGTGGCCCTCCTGGCGGGCTTCCTCGCTGCAGTCTCCCCCTACCACCTCTGGTACAGCCAGGAGGTCCGCATGTACACCCTGGGCGCTTGCCTGGGCATGGGGGCGGGCCTCGCCCTCTGGCGCTGGCTCCGGGGGGTGGGCGCCCGCCCAGGCAGCCTGGGCCTGCGCTGGCTCGTGCTCTACGCCGCCGTGGCCGCCTTGGGGCTCTACACCCTCTACTACTTCGCCTTCCTCTTGGCTTTCCTGGGGCTGTGGGGGTTGATGGGAGCATGGCGGGCGGGAGGCACGCCTTCCCAGAGGACCCGCCTGGTCCTGGCCTGGTGCGCTGCGCAGGTCGGGACCCTCGTTCTCTTCGGACCGTGGCTTCCCATCGCCTTCCGCCAGGCCACCATGCCGCCGGTGCCTCCCTGGCGGTCCTTCACCCCCCTGCCACAGGTCCTCCTGGAGTCGTGGAACGCCCTCAGTGTGGGGCAGTCGCTGCCGCCAGACCTCTCCTGGCCCTGGCTCCTCGTGACGGCGCTGCTCGTGGCCCTGGGCACCGCCGCCCTTGTCCGAGAAGGGAAAGGGGGCGTCGCCCTCTTCCTGGGCGGATATGTGGCCTTCCCCCTGGCGGCCATCTACCTGGCCTCCCACGCCACCCCCCTCTTCCACCCCCGCTACCTCTTCACCTACGCGCCGCCCTTCGCCATCCTCCTGGCGGCTGGGGTGGACCGCCTGCGCCAGTGGAGCCGGTGGGCCCAGGCTGCGGCCCTCATTGCCCTGCTAGGGGGCTACGGTTGGTCGGCCTGGCGCTTTGAGGTCCTGCCCGCCTACCGAGCCGACGACCACCGCGCCGCTGTCCGCTACCTGGAAAGCCGCCTGCGGCCAGGCGACGCCGTGCTGGTCAACGCTGGCTACGTCTACACGGCCCTGGAGGTCTACCGCCGCGAGCCCGTGGCCTGGCGCGGGCGGCTGGCCGACTACCCCCGGGAGGCCGTGCCGGACAGCGGCTGGGTCTTCCTGCAGACGGGGAGCCTTGAGGGGGCCCCCACCCTGGGCTGGGGCGACCCCCGCTCCGACTTCTACCCCATGCGCACAGCCGAGGCGCGCGCCGCGCTGGAAGAGGCCTTCCGCCGCCACCCGCGGGTCTGGGTCTACCGCTGCTACGACACCGTCACCGACCCCCAGGGCCTTATCCGCGGCTGGCTGGACGCAATGGGCACCCGTTTTGACGACCAGGTCTTCACGGGGGAGAGCAACCTGCGGGTGCAGGGATACCTGAGCCGCCTCTGGCGAGGGGAGACGGTGGAGGCCACAGGGCCTCTCTTCGGCGGGGGGCTGCGCCTCGCGCGTCTCTCTGCCCAGGCCGAGGAAGGTGAGGAACGGCGCATCTGGGTTTCCCTCACCTGGCAGAAAGCCGGCCCCATCCCTTCGGAGTGGGCCGCCAGCCTCCGCCTCTACGACCGCGCTGGCCACCGCATCGCCCAGGCCGACGAGGTGCCCGCCGGCCCCCTCTACGGCCCCCACCTCTGGGCGGACGGGGAGACCGTGCCCCACACCCTGCGCCTGGACCTTCCCGTGGGCACGCCCCCGGGCACCTACACCCTGCGCCTGGCTGTCTACGCACGGGAAGGCCTCACCCCCTTGCCCGACGAGGAGGGCCAGATGGAGCCCGCAGTCGGCACCGTCACCCTCACCCAGCCGGACCGCCGCTCCGCGCCGATGGGCCAGGGCATCCCCTACGGCGCGCGCTTCGCCACGGGGGTCCGGCTCGTGGACGTCGGCTTGCCCACCACGGAGCCCGCGCCAGGCGAACCAGTGCGCCTGGAACTCCTGTGGCAGCGGGAGGAGGTGGCCTCCGGCAGCGCGACGCCCATCCTGTTCCTGCAGGTGTTGGATGAGGAGGGACGCCTGTGGTTCGCCGAGGAAGCCCCGTTGGGGGCGCCAGACCGCCCCTTCGGCCAGTGGGCTGCCGGAGAGAGGGTGCGGACCTACCACACGCTCCGCCTCCCCGCGGACACCTCCAGCGGCGGCTACGCCCTGGTGGCCGGCCTCTTGAGAGCGGAGGACAGGGACCGCATCCCAGCCACGCTGCGGCCGGGCCTCGCCGCTGACCACCTGCGCCTGGCCACCCTGGCCGTGGTGGCCCGGTCCCCCCTGCCCCCACCGCAGGAGGTCCTGCCCCGGCAGCCGGAGGTCTCCTTCGGCGGGGTCATCCAACTCGCGGGCTTCGCCCTCGCCCCGGAGGAGGTCGCCCCTGGCGGCCAGGTCGCCCTGCGGCTGCGCTGGCGCGCCCTGCGGGTGATGGGCGCTGACTACCAGGCATTCCTGCACCTGACCCCCCTGGGGGACCGCCACCCCCTGGCCCAGGTGGACGCCCCGCCGGCGGGCGAGGAACTCCCCACGGCGCGCTGGCTCCCGGGAGAGGTGCTGGAGGGGACGCTCCGCCTGTCCATCCCGTTAGAGTTGCCCCCGGGGACCTACCGCCTGTGGCTCGGGCTCTACGCCCCCTGGGAGGGAGAACGGCTCCCGGTCTCGGGGCCACACGGCGAAGCGCTGGGGGACGCGTTCCTGGTGGGGGAGGTGACGGTCCGGCCGCCTGCGCCCTGAGGCCCGGCGCGCGAGGAGGCGGGCTGCGAAGCCCGCCTCCCGATGAAGCCTGGTCGTGCACCCCCTGTCGAACCGTACCCGCTGGCTTGTGCCCGCTCCCGGCTCAGGCCAGGCGCCCCTGCGGCACCCGGAGGTGACCGCTTACCGTTGCTTCCTCCCGGACCTGGCGGGGTTCGCGGGCCTCCGCCGCGCAGGACCCAGCCCTCCACGCCGAGACACGGGACAGTCCCAACAGGCCTGGGCCCTCGAGGGGGAATTCGGCCCCGCTATAGCGGATTGCGGGTACAGGGCACCGCTAGCTCCCCGTCTAGCACGACCGGTTACATAGTAACCGAGAACGATGGATTTGTCAAAGTGGGGACAGGCACGCGGCCGTCCCCACGGGCCTGT
>DAOTYM010000012.1:0-9525 GCA_034434775.1 Anaerolineae bacterium
CCTTCCCAGGTGGTCCTCTGCAACAGCCGGACCCTGGAGCCAGCCCTGATCCTGAGCGGCCGACGCACCTATTACGGCCCCGGGGCCGATACGCCCCACATCGTAGACCCCTACACCGGGGAGCGCCGCCTGGCCCAGATGGTCGCGCAGGCTACCGCCTGTGTGTAGGGAGCCGTCCGTGTCCGACCCGTGCGCTGGCCTGCGGGACCTGTTCCTCCTGCGCCCGGACGTGGTCTACCTGAACCACGGTTCCTTCGGGGCCTGCCCGCGCCCGGTCTTTGAGGCCTATCAGAACTGGCAGCGGGAACTGGAGCGCGAGCCGGTGGAGTTCCTCGCGCGGCGCTTTGAGGGCCTGATGGCCCACGCCCGCGCGGCGCTGGCCCGCTACGTGGGCGCGGACCCGGACGACCTGGTCTACGTGCCCAACGCCACGACCGGGCTGAACATCGTCGCCCGTTCCCTGCCCTTGCGCCCTGGCGACGAAGTCCTGGCCACCGACCACGAGTACGGCGCCCTGGACCGCACCTGGCGCTTCGTCTGCGGGAAGCGGGGGGCCCGCTACGTCCGGCAGCACGTGCCCCTCCCCTTGACCTCGCCAGAAGCCTTCGTAGAAGCGGTCTGGGCGGGTGTCACCCCGCGCACGCGCGTCCTCTTCGTCAGCCACATCACCTCCCCCACAGCGATCGTCTTCCCCCTCCAGGACCTCCTCCGGCGGGCCCGGGAACGGGGCATCCTCACGGTGGTGGATGGGGCCCACGCCCCGGGCCAGGTCCCCCTGGACCTCCAGAGCCTGGGGGCCGATTTCTACGCCGGCAACTGCCACAAGTGGATGATGGCCCCCAAGGGGTCGGCCTTCCTGTACGCCCGGCGGGAGGTCCAGCCCCTGCTGGAGCCTCTGGTGGTCAGTTGGGGATGGGAAAGCGAGCGCTCGGGCCCTTCGCCCTTCCTAGACCACCACCAGTGGCAGGGGACGCGGGACATCTCCGCCTTCCTCGCCGTGCCCGCGGCCCTCCAGTTCATGGAAGACCACCGGTGGGATGCGGTGCGGCAGGCGTGCCACGAGCGGCTCCAGGGGCTGCGGGGGGCCATCTCCGCGCTGACCGGCCTGGACCCCATCACGCCCGACACCCCGACCTGGACGGCGCAGATGGCGTCCTTCCCCCTGCCGCCCTGCGATCCCGCTGCCCTTCAAGAGAGGTTGTGGGAAGACTACCGCGTGGAGGTGCCCGTCACCACCTGGAATGGGCGAGCGTTCCTGAGGGTCTCCGTCCAGGGGTACAACACCCAGGCCGACCTGGAGGCGCTCCTCTCCGCCCTGGGCGACCTGGGTCGGCGTGGGGTGCTGCCCCTGCCCTAGCGAGGGCCTCCGCGTGGCCTGCCCTGGACCTTCGGAAGGAGGCGGGCCTGCACTTCCTCCAGGGTGAAGGGCCCGCCGTGGGAGGTGTGGATCCAGGTCGGCTGCCTCTCCAAGAGGTGGCGCAGGCTCTCCCGGAGGGCCTCCAGGTCGTCCCACAGCAGCGGGAGGCCGGGGCGGCCCCGCCCCCACAGCCCGCCCATCACCAGGTCGCCGACCAGGGCTTGCCCATCCACCAGGAGGATGGAGATGGCGCCAGGCGTGTGCCCGGGCGTGGGGATCACCTGGCCTTCCACGCCATAGGGCCGCAGGTCCACCGTGCCCTCCAGGAGGATGTCCGGGGAGCAGGGCGGAGCCGTGTTCCCCACGCCGACCCCTAGCCGCTGGACGAGCCCCCAGAGAGGGCTGCGGGGGGTTCCCAGGGGGTTCCGGCCCTTCCGGAGGGCCTCGGCGTCCGCCCGGCCGACGGCCACTGGCGCGCCGCTGTGCGCCTTGAGCGCGGCCGCGCTGCCGAAGTGGTCCGTGTGGCCGTGGGTGATGAGGATCAAGGCGAGGTCCTCCGGCCGCACCCCCTGGCCCTCCAGCGCCCGGAGGATGCGGGGGGCCGAACCGGGCGGGCCTGTATCCACCAGGACCGCCCTCTGCCCCAGGAGGAGGAAGGCTTTGACGAACCCCAGCCGGATGGGCACCACGCGCGTGGTCTCTGCCGAGGCCATCCCTGCCCCCTACGGACGCCAGGTACGGGTCAGGCGGCGGAGGGGGGTTCCTCGCTCCCGCCGCCTGGCGTGGCGGGGGGAACGCCCTCCGAAGCAGGGGCTTTCCCTTTCTCCGGGGCCCGGAAGGCCGAGATGAGGACGATGATGCCGATGACGACCAAGACGGCCGGCCAGAACTTGCCCAGGAGTTCCAGGACCTTCACGCCCCAGGCCCCGGCCAGGAGGAGCGCGCCCAGCACCCCCAGGATGCCCCCAGGGATGAGGGGCCAGGGGTGCTTTTCCTGCAGGATGGCCCAGCCCAGGAGCCACACCAAGATGAACCCCAGGCCGAGGCCCAGGAGCACAGCGCCACCCTGCCCCCCGTCCTCGGGGAGGACGTTGGTGGCGGCGATCCCCGCGCCCAGGCCCGCCAAGATGCCGCCCGGGATGAGGAAACCGTAAGTCCGCAAGAGCCATCCCACGGCCAGGAAGATGACCCCGAGCCCGAGGAGGAAGACCCAGCCCTCAAACTGCACGAACTGGGCGAGGAAGAACAGGAGGCCGAGGAGGATGAGCAGGGCGCCGACCACCACGCCCACCTTCTGGGGTTGCTTCTGCATGGCTACACCTCCCTACCAGGGGAACCGATCGGGGACCACGGAGAGCACATCACCGCATCGGCATCATAGCACGGAAGGGGGAGGGCGTCAAGCGGCCTGTCACTCGCAGGGCCCCGTTCGGGGCGCGCAGCCGCACGCCGGCTCGGAGAAGCGCTCCCCCATCGCCCGGTGCAGGAGGAGGAAACCCGCGGTTGCCACGGCCCCCAGCACGCCCATCAGGGGCCACAGCAGGCGCACGCTCAGGTGGTCCACCACCAGGCCGCCCAGCACCGGCCCGATGGCGTAGCCGGTGGTCCAGGTCAGGCCGAAGAAGGCCATGTACCGCCCCCGCAGGTCCGGCGGGGCCAGGTCGGCCGCGACGGCGTTGGCGACAGGCACGCTGATCATCTCGCCGAAGGTCACCAGGACCATGCTGGCCACGAACCAGGGAAACCCGCGGGCCAGCACCACGGAGCCCACCCCGAGGCCATACAGGGCCGCGCCCAGGGCCATCATGCGCAGTCGGGGCCGCCGTTCCGCCCAGCGGCTCACGCTGTACTGCAGGAGGGCCACCAGGCCAGCGTTCGTGGTCATCACCCACCCGAAGGAGCGTTCCGCCAGGCCGAAGTCCTCCTTCATGTGGACAGGCAGGATCATGGTCATCTGGGAGTAGGGGAGTTCGGCCATCACAGCCAGGGCGCAGAAGAGGAGGAACGGCCCGTTCCGCAGGACGTGGAGGAACCCGCCCGGCCCCTCGCGCGCCTGGGCCAGCAGGTCCACATCCCGAGGCTTGGTCTCGTAGGTCCCCCAGAAGACGATGGCCCCGTAGGCCAGGCTGGCCAGCGCGCTGAGGGTGAAGAGGAGCAGGTACGACTTGCCGGCGATGAGCCCGCCCAGGGCCGGCCCCACGGCAAAGCCGAAGTTGTTGGTGATGCGCAGGAGGCCATAGGCCCGGGCCCGTTCCTGCGGGTCCACCAGGTCCGCCACCATGGCGCCCGCCGCCGGCCCGTAGGCCGAGTTGGTCAGGCCGGCCACCAGCGCCAGGGCGAGGAAGGCTGGGAGCGTCCCGCCAGGCCGAAGCCCAGGGTGGTGGCGCCGCTGGCCAGGAGGCTCAGGACCATCATCGTGCGGCGGCCCACCCGGTCCGCCAGTTCGCCTCCCGCCAGTTGCCCGGGGAACGCCGCCAGGGACCAGACCGAGGCGATGACCCCCACCGTGGTCATGGGGGCGCCCAACTTCTGCCGCAGGTAGAGGGAGAGGAAGGGGAAGACCAGGCCGCCCCCGAGGGAGTTGATCACGGAGCCGAAGAAGAGGACCCAGAAAGGCCGCGGGAAGCCGGCCAACTCGCGCTGCAGACGCCGCATGCGCGCTCCTTCGTGATGGCAAGGAGGCGGCCTGCCTCCTCAGGCCGTGGCGCGCCGCCCCCGCACCTCTTCCAGGGCCTCCTCCAGCCAGGCCAACCAGGCGTCCAGTCCCTCGCCCGTCTTGCAGGAGAGGGGGAAGAAGGCCACCCCGGGGTTCAGGACCTCCACGCCGCGGCGGAAGCGGTCCACGTTGAACTCCAGGTAGGGGAGGAGGTCCATCTTGTTCAGGACCAGCGCCTGGATGCCCCGGTAGATGTTGGGGTACTTGTAGGGCTTGTCGTCGCCCTCTGGCACGCTGGCGATGACCACGCTCCGCTGGGCCCCCAGGGAGAACTCCGAGGGACAGACCAGGTTCCCCACGTTCTCTATGATGACGAGATCCAGGTGGTCCAGGGGGAGCCTCTCCAGGGCCTCCCGCACCATCTGCGCCTCCAGGTGGCAGCCGCCGCCGGTGTTGATCTGTACGGCGGGGATGCCCATGCTGGCCAGGAGGTCCGCGTCCAGGGTCCCGGCCAGGTCGCCCTCAATGGCCCCCAGGCGCAGCCGCCCTCCGAGGGCTTCTACCGTGCGGCGGATGAGGCTGGTCTTGCCCGCGCCGGGGGAGGCCATCAGGTTCACCGCCAGGATGCCCCGGGCGTCCAGCAAGCGCCGGTTCTCCTCTGCCAGGCGGTCGTTGGCGCTCAGGATGCGTTCCACGACGAGCACGCGCTTTCCGCTTGTCCCTGCTTCCATGGTTCTCTCCCATCCTCGCCGGGCCTTCGCCCGGGCGCGATTCCCGAATTCCCCCTTGGGTAGGGGCAATTCATGAATTGCCCCTACTCCTCTGGAGGCGGCTCCCAATGCTGGACCACAATGAACGTTCCGTTTTTCGGCCGTGCAGGTCCCGGCTGCAGTCTCGTAGGGGCGCACGGCCACGCGCCCCTACTCCATCCCTCAGATTGCATATCGTCAAGAACCATCGTGGCGTAGTACTAACGGACGAAGCCGAATCGTCGCTATTCTACCTCTATGCTCTCCACCAGGAACTGGTCCCCGTCCACCACCTTCACCTGGGCCGAGCCGCAGGCCGGGCAGAGCCAGTCTTCCCGCCCCAGGGGGAAGGTCACCCCGCAGGCCAGGCAGCGCAGTTCCGCCGGCACCCGTTGGAAGCACAGTTCCGCCCCCTCAGCCAAGGTCCCCTCGGCGATGAGGTCCCAGTAGAACTGCACTGAGTCGCCCAGGATGCTGGAGAGTTCCCCCAGGAGGAGGTTCACCCGCACCACCCGCCGCGCGCCGGCCCGCTGGGCGTGGTCCAGCACGATGCGGAGCACGCTTTCCGTGACCGGGAGTTCGTGCATCAGGCCGCCCCACGGAACAGGGTATCCAGGATGATGCCCAGGAAGAGCAGGAAGAGGTGCGGGCTGGAGATCTTGAACATGAGCCAGGCGTTCCGGGGCGTGGGCCGCAGGAGGAGGTAGACCTGCCCCACCATGACCACCGTCCCGGAGAGGAGGGCCACCCACAGGTAGCCCGGCCCGAAGCCCCCCACCTTGTACAGGGCCAGGGAGGTGGCGAAGGTCAGCGCCTGGGCCGCGGCGATGATAGCCACTGACCGCCGCACGCTGTGCACCACGGGGAGCATGGGCACGCCGGCCCGGGCGTAGTCGTCCCGGTAGCGGATGGCCAGGCTCCAGATGTGGTTGGGCGTCCAGAGGACCACCAAGAAGCCCATCAGGACCGGCAGCCAGGTGATGTCGCCCCGGGCCGCGGACCAGCCGAAGAGGGTGGGCATGCCGCCGCTCACCGAACCCAGGACGATGTTGATGCAGGTGCGGCGCTTGGCCCACAGGCTGTAGACCACCACGTTGTCAAAGAGGCCCAGGAACATCCACAGGAAGGCCAGGGGGTTCAGGAGCCAGGCCAGCACCAGCGATACCCCGGCCAGGAACAGCCCCCAGGCCAGGGCCCGCTCGGGCGGCTGGATGCGTCCGCCCGGCAAGGGGCGCCGGCGGGTCCGCTCCATGACCGCGTCCATGTCGCGGTCAATGTAGCAGGTCAAGGTGTTGGCCCCGGCGCAACCGGCGGTGATGGCGGCCAGGGCGAGGGCCCACCACCCCAGGGGTTTGGCCGCGCCGCCCCCGGCGATCATGCCTCCCACCGAGGTAAAGACCAGGAGCCACACCGAGTTGGGCTTGGTCACCAGGATGTAGGGCACCACATGGGTGTGAAACCAACCGGCCCTGCGGGGCAACGCTCCCTCCGACGTTGGCTCCACGGCGCACCACCTCCTCTTGCGTGCACATGTGGCCCGATTATACCGGCAGAGAGGGAGGCTGACAAATCCCGGAAGTCCAAGAGGCGGAGTTTCCAGCCGGCATCCGAGAAGAGGCCAAAATCGGAGGCTCCCCACCGGTCTCTGGGGAGCAGCACACTTCCTGTCGGGGTGAGGGGGTAGCGCCTTAAATCACGAGAGCCGGGGTCCCCCACCCCGGCTCTCTAACAAAGGAGGAGAGGAAGAGAAGCCCTCGCGCCCCGGGCTCCCTGCAGCCACCGCCTACCAGCCCGTTCGTCCGCTTTTATCTTACCACGGAGCGCGGGGCGGTACATGACGCAAACCCGCCGCTTTCCCGCTGCTTTCCCGACGCTCTCGGAAGGAGCCTTTGAGTTGGCGCGGCAGGGCGAGCGCGCTATAATCCACGGGCCGAGGTGGGAACATACCCTCCAGGCTGACCCGTTTCCTGCAGGAGGAAGGCCATGGACGTGGAACAAGCCATCGCCGTGCGCCGGGCCTACCGTTCCCTGGACCCGGTGGAGGTCACAGATGCCCTCGTGGAGGACCTTGGGCGAGCAGCCTCCCTCGCCCCTTCGTGCTTCAACAACCAGCCGTGGCGGTTCGTGTTCGTCCGCGACCCGGAGGTGCTGAAGGCGGTTTGGGAGGGGCTCTCCCGCGGCAACGTCTGGATGCAGCAAGCCTCCCTCATCATCGCCGTCTTCAGCAGGAAGGACCTGGACTGCGTGGTCCGGGGCGGGAGTACTACCTCTTTGACACGGGGATGGCCACGGCCTTCCTCATCCTCCGGGCGACGGAACTGGGCCTGGTGGCGCATCCCGTCGCCGGCTACGACGAGGACCGCATCAAGGCCGTGCTGGGCATCCCGCCGGAGATGACGGTCATCACCCTGGTGGCGGTGGGGCGACACGCGGCGACCCTCAGCCCTCTCCTCTCGGAGAAGCAGATCGCCTGGGAGCAGGAGCGCCCCGAGCGGCTGCCCTTGGCGAAGACCGTCTTCGTGGACCGCTACACGGGGGAATAGCCCCTCGCCCTGCCTGGCCCTCGGCCTACCATCCCCTCTGGAGCACCAGGGGCAGGTAGGCGTGCTCGTTCCCCGTGCTAGCCCCCACCGTGGGGGTGGGCGTGGGGGTGCTCTCGCGGGTCGGGGTGGGCGTGGGGGTCTTCGTCCCAGGCGAGGTGGGGGTCGGCGACGGGGTGGCCGTGGGGACCGGGGTCGCCGTGGCTGTTGGCGTGGCCGTCGGAGGCTGGGGGGTCAGGGCAAACCAGCGCAGCACCCGGTCCATCACCGCCTGCCGGTCGGCCCCAGTGCTGATGGACTCAAAGCCGAAGGCGAGGTACACGACCTTGTACCTGGGCATCTTCACGCTCAGGGCCCCGCTGCCGGACGACCACGTTCCCTCTGGCTCCTGACCCCCGAGGGCCAGGACATCCTCGTAGCCGGGAAGGCCCAGGGTCCAGGGGTTCAGGGGGTCGGCCGGCGGCCTTCCTATCCCTGCCTCGTAGGTGAAGATGGTTTCGGCCGGCGGGAGGGGGTCCACCTCGTCCGGCTGGAACTGGTCGTTGGCCCCGTCGCCGCCAGCGATGCGCAGGGCCAAGCCCCCGCCGATGGGGTTTCCGGCCGTGCCGCGCAGGTCGTACATCCCGGTGTTGTTGGCGACGAACCGGGCGTGCAGGTAGCCCTCCAGGAAGGCCGTCCCCGTGCTGCGGAGGTGAAAGGCCACGTCCTGCCCGCTGATGAAGAGGTTGCCGCCCCGGTCCAGGTAGGCCTTCAGGGCGTTCTGGGCCGTTCCGCTGCAGATCTGGCCCCAGAAGGGGACGGCCCAGATGACCACCCCCTCTGCATACCGGGAGAGGGCCGCCTCGTCCGGCGCCCCCTTCTCCGCGACGTCCCACACGTCGTAGGCGTAGCCCAGGGCATCCAACGCCCCCCTGTAGTAATCCAGGAGCCAGGAGATGGCCCGGTCCATATCCGAGACCAGGAGGATGTTCGCGCCCTGGGAGGACTGGTCCGCCACCCGGAAGGCCACGGGCTCCGGGGGCACTACGGTGGAACTGCCGTCCACGTCGGAGGCTTTCACCTGGTACCGGATCTCCGTCCCCGCTGGGAAGGGGCCGATCCGGGCCCCGTACCAGTGGTCTCCCGCGGAGCGGTCCCCGTGGAGGCCGTCGTCCAGCATGGGGATGGAGGCCTGCGGCACGCCGTCCCGCGTCCAGAGGAGGAGCACGCTGGCCACGCCGCGCTCGTCCACGGCCTGGGCCAGGATGGTGATGTGGTCGCTGGGGCCCGGGCTCGCCGGGACCTGCTCCGGGGCCTGGACGTAGGGGGGCGGCAGGAGGTCCTCGCGGCTTCCCGGGAGGCCGAACCAGATGTCGTTCTGGCCCTGGCGGTTGCTCCCCCAGGCCACGGCCAGCCGCCCGTCGCTCAGGAGGGCCAAGGTGGGCTCCACGTCGTACCCCAGGAAACGGGTGTACCGCTGGCTGGTCCCCCAGGTGCGGCCGTTGTCGTCCGAGCGCATCCACCACACGTCCTGGTTGCCGGAGCGGTAGGAATACCAGGCCAGCCACAGGCTCCCCGAGGGGCTGGCGAGGAGGGCCGGGCCCGCGCTGGAGTCGGGGTAGAAGGTCAGGCGGGCGGCCTCGGACCAGTGCGCGCCGCCATCGCCGCTCTGGCGGGCCCACAGGTAGTTGGCCGTCCGCCAGACGACCCACAGGCGGCCATCGCTATCTTCCGCGAGGGCCGGCGTCTCATCGCGGCCGGTGGAGGTGGTCAACGGCAGGGGAGGGGACCACTGCGCGCCCAGGTCGTCCGTCCGGGTGGCCCAGATATCGGCGTTGCCGGAGCGGAAGGACTGCCACGCCAGCCACACGGCGCCGTCCCTGGTGCGGGCGAGGGCAGGGGCCGTATCTTCCTTGGGGTGCGGATGGAGGGGGACGGGAGGCGACCACGCGCCATCTTGCCCTGTGGCCATGGCGAGGTCCGCGTCGCCGTCGCACTCCATGCTCCAGACGACCATCCACCGGCCATCCGGCAGTTCCACGGCTGTGGGGTCCTGGTCGGCGCAGGGGGATGTGGTCAGGCGCACGGGGGCCGACCAGTCCGTCTCCGTGCCAGGTGCAAGCCACGCGTACCAGATGTCGGCATTGCCGGAGCGGGTGGAACTCCAGAAGAGGAGCAGCCGTCCGTCGGAGAGGCGGAGGAGCCAGGGGCTGGCGTCGTCCGCAGGGTGGGGAGCCACGGGGT
>DAOTYM010000013.1:0-3071 GCA_034434775.1 Anaerolineae bacterium
TCTTGGCTGTCCCCGAAATGGGGCGCATGGGCATCGGCCAGCGCCTGCCGGAGAACGGCTTCCGCCGCGGCGAGTTCTCCCTCCAGCGGGCCGAAACCGTCAACCTCCTGACCGGCGAAACCCAGACCATCTTCCAGGCCGGCAGCACCGTGGTCCGCGCCCCCGAACAGCCGGTGACCCCCGCCCAGGTCCAGGAGGCCGCCGATTACCTGGCGGCGAGACTGCGCGAGAACGGGGGCCTCTTGACCATCACCTTCCTCACCCCCACCCGCATCATCTACAGCGAGCGCCTGGTCCACCGGCCCTTCTTCTCGCCCCTCTTCCAGCGCCTCTTGGAGAGGCTGGAGGCCCTGATGAGGGCCTACGGAGGCGGAGCGCCGCCCGATGCCAGGGCAGGGGCGACTCACGAGGCGCCCCTCCGGGCAATGGGTGAATTGCCCCTACTCCTCCCCCTGGCCGACCGCGTGCGGCTGGTGGAGGACGAAACCCGTTGGGTGGAAGTCAAGAGTTATTCCCGCCGCCAGGACCGGACCACGCCGGTGAGCGGCTTCGTGGGCCGGGCCACCTTCCAGGCGGCGGAGTGGGATGGGCTCCTGCCGCCCCTCGTCTGGGGGCAGGTGACGCACGTGGGCAAGAACGCCGTCAAGGGCGACGGCTGGTACCGATTGGATGTCGCGACCTAAAAACCTCGCCCCGTCCCCCTTCGCCCCTACAGAGGAGGTGTGCGATGCCCAGAACGCAGAATTTGGTCGTGGATGAACATGGAGTGCACGTCGGCCGCCACAGCGGCCGGCTTCAGGTCACCCGCATCGGCACCGGGGAGCGGATCGCCGAGGCCCCCCTCCTTTTCCTGGAAAATGTGGTGGTGGCTAGCACCGGGGTCTCCTTCTCCAGCGATGCTGTCCAGGCCTGTGTGGAGCAGGGCATCCCCATCCATTTCCTGGACTCCCTGGGCCGTCCCTACGCTGCGGTCTACTCTGCCGGGCTGACGGGGACCGTCCTCACCCGGCGGGAACAGATGGCCGCCTACCACGATGCCCGCGGCGTCGCCCTGGCCAAGGCCTTCGCCGAGGGGAAGATCCGGAACCAGGCGAACACCCTCAAGTACCTGGCCAAGAACCGCAAGGAGACGGAGCCGGACCTCTACCAGGAACTGCGCCTCCTCGCTGGCGAGGTGCTGGACCACCTGGCCGAACTGGACCGCCTCCAGGCGGACCGGGTGGACGATGCCCGCGCGGCGATCTTGTCGGCAGAGGGGCGGGCGGCGCAGAAGTACTGGGATGGCGTGCGGAAGGCGCTCCGCCAGGACTTGGACTGGCCGGGCCGCCGCACCCGGGGCGCCAAGGACCCCCTCAACTCGGCCCTCAACTACGGCTACGGCGTCCTCTACGGCCAGGTGGAGCGGGCCCTGATCCTGGCCGGGCTGGACCCCTACGGCGGCTATCTCCATGTGGACCGGCCGGGGAAGCCCTCTCTGGTGTTGGACCTGATTGAGGAGTTCCGCCAGGCCGTGGTGGACCGCACGGTGATCGGCATGGTCAACAAGGGGGTGGCGATCCAACAGGAGGCGGATGGGGGGCTCACCCGGGAATCCCGCCGTGACCTGGCGCTGCGCGTCCTGGAGCGGTTGGAGGCCATGGCCCGTTACGAGAAGAAGGAGCATCCGCTCAAGCACATCCTGCAGATGCAGGCGCGGCACCTGGCGACCTACATCCGTGGGGAGCGGGAGGTTTATACGCCCTTCGTCTGTACGTGGTGAGGGATCGGGGGGACGACCGTGCACTGCCTGGTGGTTTACGACATTCCCGACGACGCTGTGCGTGCCAAGGTGGCCGACGTGTGCCTGGATTACGGCCTGGAGCGCATCCAGTACAGCGCCTTTGAGGAGATCCTGAGCCGCAACCTCCAGGAGGAGCTGCTCCTGAAGATCAAGAAGCGGCTGGGGCGCAAAGAGGGGAACGTGCAGGTCTTTCCCATCTGTCAGGAAGATTGGGAGAACCGTTTGGTCCACATCCAGGAGGGGAAGAAGCGAGATGGTCAGGGCAGCACGTGAGTTGCCGCTCCCGGAGGCGGTAGAGGAAGATGCACGCCGCGGCCTGGCCTGGGTGGAGGACGACATCATCGGTCCAGACTGGGGGGAAGGGCGGTGGTACCTGCGGGTGACAGACCTGAAGCAGTATGCCTACTGCCCACGGGTGATCTATTTCACGTACTGCCTGCCCACTTTGCGGCCTACGACGTTCAAGATGGAGGCCGGTCGGGATGCTCATGAGGACGCGGTGGCGCAGGAGCGGCGACGGCGTCTGGCGGCCTACGGATTGAAGGGAGGCGAGCGGCATTTCGGGGTGCGGTTGGTTTCGGACCGCTTGGGCCTCAGCGGGATGGTGGATTTGGTCATCGTCCAGCGGGAGCCGGCGCAGGTCTGGCCTGTGGATTACAAGCAGAGCCGCCGGCCGACGGCACACCACCACAAGTTGCAGTTGGCGGCCTACGGGTTGCTGTTGGAGGAAGCCTGGGGCATCCCGGCGCCGGAGGGATACATCTATTCCTTGGTCCAGCGGAAGGCTGAGCGGGTGGCCTTGACCCGGGCCCTTCGGGACGAGGTGCTCTCGCTCGTGCGGGAGATGCACGAGATGTTGCGTGGGGAGCGGACGCCACCTCCGGCCAGCGCACGCCGTCGGTGTCTGGAGTGCGAGTTCCGGCGGTTTTGCAATGACGTCTGAATTGTGGTATGATCAGGGTGCCTGCAGGGGGGCTTTTTCTCAGATCTGCCCTCTTTGGGGGCAATTCGGGGTTTGCGAAAGAGGGATGGGCAGTAGAAGGGATGGGAGGCGAGGACGCCTTCTAGAACGGTCTAGGAGGCGTTGGAAAAGCCTGTTGGGGCTTGGGATAGCCCCTTTAGGCGCAGGAAGAGGGCGGTTTCACCCACCACGATCCGCTAGAGGATACTGAAAGTCTTGTAGAAGACCTCTCCTTCACGGGCCCAGGCCACGGTTTCACCCACCACGATCCGCTAGAGGATACTGAAAGGCGTAGGCTCGCACAGCAATTCAAATGTGAATTTTGTTTCA
>DAOTYM010000014.1:0-9103 GCA_034434775.1 Anaerolineae bacterium
GGGCTGTCGGATGCAGGTGAAGACCTTCTTACCGATGTAGCCGAGGCCCTGGCTCAGGCCGATGGTGGTGACGGTCTTGCCCTCGCCCAGGGGGGTGGGGGTGATGGCCGTCACGTCAATGTACTTCCCGTTGGGCCGGTCCTTGAGCCGCTCCAGGACGTCCAGGTGGACCTTGGCCTTGTACTTGCCATAGAGGTCCAGGTCGTCCTCAGTGAGGCCGACGCTCGCGGCGATCTCCAGGATCGGTTTGAGTTTGTGGGCCTGGGCGATCTCCAGGTCGCTCGGAAGTTTGCTTGGGTAGGGTGGCAAAGCCATTGTTCCGCCTCCTCACAGTGAAATCATCGTTGGGATGTCCCTCAGGGTCTTGAGCAGAGTGCGAACTTCTTCGGTGCAGCCTTTCCTCCTCCTCTCAGGGTGTGATCTCCTTCAACGCCCTTCGGATTGGCGCCTGGCGGCCTCCAGGACGTTGCGCATGAGCATGATGTTGGTCATGGGGCCAGTGCCGCCGGGGACGGGGGTGATCATGCCGGCGACTTTCACCGCCTCGTCAAAGTCCACGTCGCCGCACATCTTGCCCTCCTCAAAGTTCACCCCGAAGTCCACTACCACGGCACCGGGTTTGACCCAGTCGCCCTTGATCATGCGGGCGCGGCCCACCGCGGCCACCAGGATGTCGGCCAGGCGGCAGACGCCGGGCAGGTCCGCCGTGCGGGAATGGCAGAGGGTGACGGTGGCGTTCTGGCGCAGGAGGAGCAGGGCCATGGGCTTGCCGACGATGTTGGACCGCCCCACGACCACGGCGTGCTTGCCCTCCAGGGGGACGCCGTAGCGCCTGAGGATCTCCATGCCGCCGGCCGGGGTGGCGGGGACGAAGTAGTCCGCTGGCTCCTCGCCGCGGCCGGCGGGGGCGGCCTGGGCCAATCGCCCGGCGTTCACGGGGTGGACGCCATCCACGTCCTTGCCCGGGGCGAGGGCCTCCAGCACGGCGGTGGGGCGGACCCCCTTGGGCAGCGGCTCCTGGATCATGATGCCGTGCACAGTGGGGTCCCGGCTGAGGTCCGCCACCAGGGCCACGATCTGGGCCTCGTCCGCCTCGGCCGGCAGGATGTGGGCGCTGAACCCCACCCCTACCTGCTCACAGGTCTTGGCGATAGCCCGGGCGTAACTCACGGAGGCAGGGTCCTCGCCAGCCCGCACCAGGGCCAGGGTGGGGGTGAGGCCTCGCCGTTCCTTGAAGGCCGCCACTTCCGCTGCCACTTCCTCCCGCAGGGTTGCGGCCAACGCTCGCCCGTCCAAGATGGTTGCAGACATGGGCACCTCCCTGTACCTCTCTTGGCCCCACGCCTTCGGCTCAGTGGGGCAGTTTCTCCACGGCCAACTGGTACACGCGCTCTTTGAGTTCCGGCTTCCCCGCGAGGAGGGCCTCCAGTTTGGCGCGCTGCTCCCGCACGAACCCCTCGTCCTGGATGACGTTCAGGTTGATGAGGACATTGAGGGCCGCGCTGCGGAGGCCGGTCTCCGCAGCCAGGGCGGCCACGCCCGCGTCGCTCACGGCGTTGACGTTGCCCTTCTCCGCCGTGGGCAGGCACAGGTCCAGGACCTCCACGCAGGCCTCCGCGACCTGCATGGGGACCAGAGTGGCCTCCTTGAGGGCCTTCTGGATGGCTTCCTGCCGCGCCCGCTGCTCCTCCTCCGTCTCCCGGGGCATCTTGTAGGCTGCGGAGACGGCAGAGTAGGCGCGCACGTCCTCGTCCAGGAGGGCGGTGAGGCGGTGGCGCAGGGCCTCGGAGCGTTCCAAAAGGGCGGCGATCTCCGCCTGGACGGCCTCGTACTTCTTCTTGCCGAGGGTCAGGTTGCAGACCATGCTCACCAGCGCGGCGCCCAGGGCGCCAGAGAGCGCGGCCACGCTGCCGCCACCGGGAGCCGGGGCGGAACTGGCCAGTTCATCCAGAAAGGTGCGTAGGGTCTTCTCTGCCAGCATGACGTCCTCCTCCCGTTGCTGCGTTTCCTCCGCCACCTCAGTCCAGGAAGCCCTTGCGCCGCATGAGGCCCAGGGCGTCGCTGAAGTGCTTCTCCAGCCCCAGCCGTTCCTTTTTGACCCCGAAGGCCACGCCCATCAGTTGGGTCACGTAGAAGATGGGGATGTGGTAGTCACCGCCGTACTTCTCCGAGATCTGCCGCTGGCGCATGTCCAGGTTGGCGTGGCAGAGAGGGCAGGCGGCGACAATGCAGTCGGCTCCCACCAGTTTGGCGTCCTCCAGGATCTTGCGGGAGAGGTCCAACGAGATCTCCAACTGGCTCAGGGAGAGGGAGCCGCCGCAGCAGTCGGTCTTGTAGTTCCAGTCCAGGGGCGTGGCGCCGATGGCCGCCATCAGGCGGTCCATGCTGGTGGGGTACTCGTATTCCTCCTCGCCGGTGGCCTCCGGCGGCCGCGTGAGGAGGCAGCCGTAGTAGCAGGCGACCTTGAGGCCCTCCAGGGGTTTCTTCACGTGGGCGGCGATCCTGTCCAGGCCCACGTAGTCCACGAAGGTGGTGAGGACGTTATCCACGCGCATCCCGCCGGTGTGGCGGTACCCGGTGGCCCCCTCTATCCGCTTCCGGAGGTCCTCGTTTTCCTCCAGTTCGTGCATGGCGATGCGGAAGCGGGAGAAGCAGGCCGCGCAGGGCATGGTCACGTAGGAATAGCCCATCTCCTCCATGAGGGCCAGGTTCTTGGCCGGCAGGGCGATGGCCCGGAAGTGGTCGGTGGAGTGGGCGGGGGAGGTGCCGCAGCAGAGCCACCCCTCTGGCTCCACAAGGGTGAGGCCCAGCGCGTCCGCCACAGCGCGCATGGACATATCGTACTCAATCCCTGTGGCGTGCAGGCTGCAGCCCGGGTAGTAGGCGATGGTGTCTTTGTCCGGCGGGGGAACCTTGGCCGGGGCTTTGGCCCGGGCCACGCTGGGCAGGAGTTTCAGTTTGCCGGTCCGCAGCATCTTCAGGGCCATGGGCACGTCGTACTTGAACACTTGCTTCAGGTTCAGTTCGCCGGCCAGGAACATGCGGGCGTAGAGTTCGGCCATGAGGCCCAGTTCGTACATGCGCCCGAACCAGTCAATGCCGCGGTTGGCAGCCCTGTAGAACATGGGCACCGGCTTGACCTTGGGCTCAATCCCCTCCCGCTGGGCCATGATCTCCAGGGCGTCCATGACCAGGGCGATGTCAATCCCCTGGGGGCAGCGGGTGGAGCAGGTCTCGCAGGCGGCGCACAGCCAGATGGTGCGGGAGTTGAGCACCAGGTCCCGCAGGCCCAACTGCACCGCCCGCATCACCTGGTTGGGGGTCAGGTCAAAGTAGGGGGCCACGGGGCAGCCGGCCGTGCACTTCTTGCACTGGTAGCAGAGGTAGACGTTCTCCCCGCACTCCTCCAGAATCTGTTGGGCCAGGTCCGTTCGCAGTGTGATGGTCACGGCGCTCTTTCCCTCCTAGATCTCGGGGCGCGGGAGCAGGCCGGCCTGCGAGACGATCTCGGGGACGGCCTCTTCCCACTCAATGGCCATGATGTGCACCCCCCGCACGCCGGGGATCTCCCGCACCTGCTGGATGATCTCGGCGCAGATCTTGATCCCCTCTTCCGCCTGCTTCTCTTTGGGGGTCTTGCGCATCCGCTCCACCAGTTCGTCGGGCACTTCCATGCCCGGCACTTTGGTGGCCATGTAGCGGGCTGCGCCCAGGCTCTTGATGGGGCCCACGCCGGCCAGCATGTAGAAGTCGTCCAGGATGCCCAGGTCGCCGACGCGCTTCATGAACTCGGCGAACTTGGGCACGTTGTAGATGAGTTGGGTCTGGATGAAGTCGGCGCCAGCCTTGACCTTCTTGGCCAGCCGGTAGGGCCGGAAGTCAAAGGGGTCGGCGAAGGGGTTGGCCGCGGCGCCGATGAAGAAGCGGGGCTCCTGGCCTTTGATGGGGTCGCCGCACTGGAAGACCTTGTCGTCCCGCATCCGCCTGACCATCTGGATCAGTTGGATGGAGTCCAGGTCGTGGACGTTCTTGGCCATGGGGTGGTTGCCGAAGGACTGGTGGTCGCCGGTGAGGCAGAGGAGGTTGCGCATCCCCAGGGCCCAGGCGCCCAGGAGGTCGCTCTGCATGGCGATGCGGTTGCGGTCGCGGCAGGTCATCTGGATGGTGGGCTCAATGCCCAACTCCAGGAGGATTTTCCCCACGGCGATGGAGGACATGCGCACGACGGCGGTCTGGTTGTCGGTGATGTTGACCGCGTCCACATGGCCCCTCAGGTGGGCGGCCTTGCGCTCAATGACGGAGCGGTCCGCGCTCTGGGGCGGGCCGAGTTCGCCCGTGGCCACAAAGTATCCCGCGCGCAGAAGTTTTTCCAGCCTGCTTCCCGCCTTGTAGCCGTTGGTGTCCGTCATAGCCTCAGATCCTCCCGGACAATGCGTCGCTGGCCGCCATCGCGGCTGGTGCGCCAATCCTTGGCCGGCTGGATCTCCAGGAGGAGGTCCAGCCGTCCCAGCGCCTTCAGGCGGTCGTAGATGAGTTGCCAGGCGCAGGGGGTTTCGGGGTTGACCTCGCAGACGCCCCGCTGGGAACCGCCACAGGGGCCGTTGAGGAGGCTCTTGGCGCAGCGGGCCACGGGGCAGATGCCCCCCGTGAGCGCGAGGATGCAGTTGCCACAGGCCTGGCAGCGCTCCTCCCACACGCCCTGCTCCGTGGGTTGCCCCAGGAAGGTGGTGTTGAGCCCCGGCAAGGTCAGTTTCTCGGGGAACTGCTGGTTCATGGTCTGGCAGCCGATGCCGCAGGCCAGGGAGAGGACCACGTCCGCCTCCCGGATCAGGTCGGCCGCCTCCTCGTTGTACTCGTACTCGCACTGGCGCTGGACCGTGGCCTCCAGGATCTCCTTCTCATCCCCGTCCAGGCGCGTGGCCATGCGCAGTTGCGAGGCGAGGATGGCGACTTCCTTAGCGCCGCCGGCGAAGCAGACCGTGACGCAGGTGCCGCACCCCAGGATGAGGACTTTCCTGTAGGGGGCGAGCATGCTCTTGATCTCTTCCAGCGGCTTCTGCTCCGCAACAATCATGGCTTGTCCTCCATCTGCATGGGTCGTGGCTGCCGCAGGGGGCTGGGGCCCAACCTGCGGGCGCGTTCCGTCATCTCCGTGGCGATCTCGGCGAACCGAGCCCCTTCGGAAGAGGAGAGGAAGAACATCTCCAGCCTCTCGCTTCCGAGGCCCAGTTCATCCAGGATGTGCTTTACATAATTCACACGCCGTTCGGCCCTGAGATTACCTTCCAGGTAATGGCAGGTGCCCTTCAGTCAGCCGGCGACGAAGGCCGCGTCCACCCCCCGCTCAAAGGCCCGCAGGAGGTGGAGCACATCCAGCCGCCCGGTGCAGGGAACGTAGACGATCTTCACGTTGGGCGGGTACGATAGGCGCATGGAGCCCGCCAGGTCGGCCGCGGCGTAGGCGCAGTAGTGGCAGGCGAAGGCGATGACTTCCGGCTCGTACGTGGCCATGTCTCCCGTCACCTCCCTGGGTGTCGCCTGTGGGCACCGTCAGACAGGGGCGGAGAGCAACGCGTCTATCTTGGCCCATATCTGCTCGTCCCGGAAGTGCTCCAACTGAATGGCCTTGGCCGGGCATTCCCCGGCGCAGATGCCACAGCCGCGGCAGGCGGCCGCCTGCACCTCGGCCGCCCCCAGGATGCCCCCGGCCCCCACTGCCTCGCGGTGGATGCGGATGGCCCCGAAGGGGCACACGCGGACGCAGGTGAGGCAGCCGGTGCACCGGGCCTGCTCCACCACGGCCACCGCGCCGCCCACCTCCAGGTGGTCCTTGGAGAGGATGCGGGCGGCCCGGGCCGCGGCCGCCAGGGCCTGGGTCTGGGCTTCTTCCACCAGTTTAGGATAGTGACACGTGCCTGCCAGGTACAGCCCTTCCGATGGGAAATCCACCGGTTGCAGTTTGACGTGCGCCTCCAGGAAGAACCCTTCCAGGGTGCACGAGAACTTGAAGAGTTCCGCCAGGTCGCGGTGCCCCTCGGCCGGGAGGAGAGCCTCGCTGAGCACCAAGACGTCCGGCTCCAGGGCCAAGTCCAGGTTCAGCACGGTGTCGGTGACCTGGATGCGAGGCTTCTCGCCCTCCAGGGCAATGCGGGGCCGCTCGCCCTCCGGATAGCGGATGAAGGCCACGCCCATCCGCCGCGCCCGGGTGTAGAGGGCTTCCAGGCGGCCGTAGGTGCGGATGTCACGGTTGTAGAGGATGGCCACCTGGGCCTCCGGGTTGGCTTCCTTGAGGGCGATGGCGTTCTTCACCGCAGTGGCACAGCAGATGCGGCTGCAGTAGAACCCTTCCGACGCCTCCGGCTCGTCCCAGGGACCCACGCAGAGGAGCATGGCGACCGACCGCCACTGGGCCGGGGCCGGGAGGCCCTCCGGCGGGACCTCGGGACTCCGCCCGGCCAGGAGCGCGTCCAGGTCGGCCTGGGTGAGGACCCGCGGGTGCTGACCCAGGCCGTAGGCCGGGCCGCGGTACTCCCGCGCGCCGGTGGCGATGACGGCCACACCGTGTTCCAGCAGGCGCTGGCGGGAGGTCCCCCGCTCCTGCACCCAGGTGCGGAAGTTGCCCACGAACCCCTCAAACTTGACCGGCTCGTGGCCCAGGAGGACCTCCACGCGCGGCTCACTGCGGATGGCCCCTTCCAGGGCGCGGACCAAGTCCCTGGGGTCGCCGCCCTGGACCAGCCGCCCCAGGCGGCGGGCGTAGCCACCCAGTTCGCGCTCGCGCTCCACGAGGTAGACGCCGAACCCCTGGCGGGCCAGGTTGAGGGCTGCCGTCATCCCGGCGACCCCGCCGCCGACGACCAGCGCGCTGTGGTACAGCGACTGGGGCCGGGTGTGGAGCGGCTTCAGGAGGCGGCTGCGGGCCACGGCAGCCCGGACCAGGTCCTTGGCCTTCTCCGTCGCCCGCTCTGGATCGTGGGGGTGGACCCACGAGTCCTGGTCCCGGATGTTGGCCATCTCAAAGAGGAAGGGGTTCAGGCCGGCCTGCCGCGCCGTATCGCGGAAGAGGGGCTCGTGGGTGCGCGGCGTGCAGGAGGCCACCACCAGGCGGTTCAGGCGCTTTTCTCGGATGGCCTCCTGGATCTTGAGCAGGGAATCCGGCGAGCAGGTGTAGGTGGTGTTCTCGGCGTGGACCACGCCGGGCAGGGTCTGGGCGTAGGCTACCACCTGGGCCACGTCCACCACGCCGGCGATGTTGTTGCCGCAGGAGCAGACGAAGACGCCGATGCGGGGCTCATCGGCCGGGGCCACTTCCCTCTCGGGCGGGTAAGTGCGCGGCTCCACCAGGGTGCCGCGGGCCGGCCCGATCTCGGCCAGGGCCGCGCCGGCCGCGCCGCCGGCCTCCACCACCGTCTCGGGGATGTCCTTGGGGCCAGCGAAGGTGCCGCAGGCGAAGATCCCCGGGCGGGACGTGGCCACGGGGAGCGCAGGGTCCTTCTGGCAGAAGCCAGCCTCGTCCAAGCGGATGCCCATCTGCGCGGCGAGGGCCGCGGCGTCGGCCGGCGGCTCCATGCCCACGCTGAGGACCACCAGGTCAAACGCCTCCTCGTGCACGGTCCCGTCCCCGTCGGTGTGCTGGAGGATGAGGTCCTTGGTGCGGGGGTCCTCCTTGAGCGCGGAGACGCGGTTGCGCACGTAGCGCACGCCCTGGGCGCGGGCCCGCTGGTAGTAAGCGTCAAACCCCTTGCTGAAGGCCCGCATGTCCATCTGGAAGATGGTGCACTCCACGCCGGGGGCGTGCTCCAGGGCCAGCATGGCCTCTTTGGTGGCGTACATGCAGCAGACGGAGGAGCAGTAGTCGTGCTCCTGGTCCCGGGAGCCGACGCACTGAATGAAGGCGATGCGCCGCGGCTCCCGCCCATCGGAGGGGCGAGCCAGGTGGCCGCGGGTGGGCCCGGAGGCGGAGAGCATCCGCTCAAACTGCAGACTGGTGAGGACGTTGGCGTAACGCCCACAGCCCAGTTCTGGGGCGCGCTTCGGGTCGTAGGGCGCGTAGCCCGGGGCCAGGAGCACCGCCCCCACGCGGAGTTCCCGTTCCACCGGGGCCTGTTGGTGGTCTATGGCGTGGGCCTTGCAGGCCAGGACGCACATGTAGCATTCGGAGCAGAGGCCGCAGCGCAGGCAGCGCTCCGCTTCGGCCAGGGCCTGCTCTTCCGTGAGGCCCAGTTCCACCTCGCGGAAGTCCCCCACGCGCTCCTGGGGCGGGAGGACGGGCATCTGCACCCGGCCGTGGCGGGCGGCCTCACCCCGGTGCAGTTTCTCCTGGATCTCCTCTTCGGAGAGTTGGGCCACGGGCAAGGGGGTGAGTTCCCGGGGCGTCAGCAGGGGCTGGCCCCGCAGGTAGCGGTCAATGGAGAGGGCCCCGCGGCGGCCGGCGGCGATGGCCTCAATGAGCGCACCAGGCCCAGCGGCTGCATCGCCCCCGGCGAAGACGCCTGGCCGGTTGGTGGCCAGCGTCTGCGGATCCACGCGGAAGGTCCCCCACGGCGTCACCTCCAGGCCGTGGTCGGGGTCCAGGATGCGGATTTCCGGGGCCTGGGCCACGGCGGCGACCATGGCGTCGCAGGGGATCTCAAACTCGGACCCCGCGATGGGGATGGGCCGGCGGCGGCCCGAGGCATCGGGCTCGCCCAACTCCATACGGATGCAGCGCACGGCGGTGATCCGCCCACCTTGAGAAAGGACCTCAATGGGCTGGGTGAGGATCTCCAGGCGGATGCCCTCGTCCAGGGCCTGTTGCACCTCCCAGGGGTTGGCGGGCATCTCGGCCCGGGAGCGACGGTAGAGGATGGTGACCTCCTCGGAGCCCAGACGACGGGCGGTGCGGGCGGTATCTATGGCCGTGTTGCCGCCGCCCACCACCAGGACGCGCCGCCCCAGGTGCACCTGCTCGCCCAGGTTCACGGCCCGCAGGAAGGGCACGCCGTGGAAGACGCCTTCCACATCCTCGCCGGGGATGCCCAGGCGCTGGGGCTGGTGCGCGCCGATGGCCAGGAAGATGGCCGCGAACCCCTGGGCGAAGAGGGCGTTGATGTTGCGCACGGGG
>DAOTYM010000015.1:0-5929 GCA_034434775.1 Anaerolineae bacterium
CTTGCGGGGCGGCCGCGCCGCCCAGGTGCACCGCCTGGGCTACCCACCCCTCCAGTACACCGACGACACGCAACTGGCCCGGGAACTCATGCGGAGCCTGGTGGAGCGCCGCGGCTTTGACCCCGAAGACTTCGCCGCCCGCATCGCCGCCATCTTCCGGGAGGAGCGCATCGTGGGGCGCGGCCACGCCACCGACCAGGCCGCCCGCCGCCTGAACCGGGGCGTCCCCTGGGACCAGGCCGGCACGCCGCCCCCCGCCGCGGGCAACGGCACGGCCATGCGCGCCGCCCCGGTGGGCCTCTTCTACTGGGACGACGAGGAGGCCATGCTCCGGGCCGCCCACCTGCAGGGCTTCATCACCCACAGGGACCCCCGCTGCTCCGCCGGCTCCACCGCCATCGCTGGCGCGGTGTGGCTCGCGCTGCGCATGCGCCCCCTGGACGCCCACGCCTTCGCCGGGCGGCTCGCCGCCTGGGCCAGGCCCTGGGACCCCCACCTGGCCGACGGCCTCCTGCGCCTGCCCGCCTGGGCGCAACTCCCCCCTGAGGAGGCGGTGGAGTCCATCGGGCGGGTGGGCCTGGAGCCGGGGGTCCAGGACGCGGGCTGGGAGGGCATCTCCCCCTTCGTCACCACGAGCGTCCTCTGGAGCCTCTACGCTTTCCTGCGGAGCCCGGACGACTACTGGGAGACGGTCTGCACGGCCATCGCCGTGGGGGGCGACGTGGACACCACGGGGGCCATGGCCGGCGCGGTGAGCGGGGCCTACCTGGGCCTCTCGGCCCTGCCGGGGGACCTCGCCCGCGGGGTGACCGACCGCGGGACCTGGGGCTACGAGGACCTGGTGCGCCTGGCCGAGGCGTGCTACGGGGTGGCGGTGGGCGCGGCCTGAGCCAGGGGCCGGGCAGGCAGGCCCAGGATCGCCCTCGCCTCGTCCACCGAGGCGACCTCGCGCCCCAGGTCCCGCACCAGGCGCACCGCCTTCTCCACCATCTGGGCGTTGCTGGCCGCCAGGACCCCCCGCTCCAGGTAGACGTTGTCCTCAAAGCCCACCCGCACGTGCCCGCCCAGGAGGATGCCCAGCGCCACCATGGTCCACTGGGCCCGGCCCACCCCCAGCACCGACCACCGGGCTCCCGGCGGCAACTGGCTGCGCAGGAAGAGGAGGTTCTCCGGGGTGGCCGGGATGCCCCACGGCACGCCCATGCACAGTTGGAAGTAGGGCGGTTCCTCCACCAGGCCCCGGGCGATGAGGTCCAGCGCCTGTGCCACGTGCCCCACGTCAAAGACCTCTATCTCCGGCTTGACGCCGTGCTCCCGCATCCGCCGGGCAGCCACCTCCCCCCACTCGGGCGGGTTCAGGAAGACGCGGTCCCGGAAGTTCACCGAGCCGATGTCCAGCGAGCAGAGGTCTGGGTGCAGGGTCACGGGCGCAAGGCGCCGTTCCAGGACGTCCGGCCCCTCCAGGTGCAGGCCGCTGGTGGTCAAGTTGAGGACCACGTCGCACCGCGCCCGGATGCGTTCCACCACTTCCCGGAAGAGGGCCAGGTCCATAGAGGGGGCACCGGTCTGAGGGTCCCGCACGTGGATGTGGACCACGGCTGCCCCGGCCTGCCAGCAGGCGACGGCGTCCTCGGCGATCTCCTGGGGCGTGTAGGGGACGGCGGGGTTGTGGGCCTTCGTCGTCCGGGAGCCGGTGAGGGCGGCGGTGATGATGACCTTGTCCATCGCAGGCACCTCCGTGGACAACTCCTCTACCCCTCCTCAGCCTCCGAAGGAGCCTCCCGGTAGAAGCAGAGCAGGGTGCTGCCGTACTTCCGCTGGTCCACCAGGCACAGGCGTTGTAGGTCCAGGGCTTCAAACTCCTTGGGGTGGATCTGCACGATGACCTCGCCGCCCGGCGCGAGGGCGGGGCTTTCCTGAAGGGCCAGGAGGGCCTGCTTCCAGAGGCCGCGGTACTGCGGGGGGGCGACGTAGATGAGGTCAAAGGCCTCCTCCGTGCGGGAGAGGTAGCGGAAGGCATCGCCGAGGACCACCTCGGCCCCCTCCTCCAGGCCGGTGCGGCGCAGGTTCTCCCGGAGCACGCGGAGGGCCTTGGGGCTCCGGTCCACGAAGACGACCCGGGCCGCGCCGCGGCTCAGGGCCTCTATCCCCACGCTGCCGGTGCCGGCGAAGAGGTCCAGCACCCGCGCCCCCCGCACCCTCTCGCCCAGGACGCCGAAAAGGGCCGTCTTGACGCGGTCGGTGATGGGGCGCGTGCCTTCCCCGGGCACGCTCAAGAGGCGCATCCCCCGGGCCTTCCCGCCGACCACCCTCACGGCACACCCCTCCTCTGGGCATGGGGGCCCTGGGGCCTCCCCGTGCGCAGGAAGGTCCACAGGCGGGCCGGCTCCCACAGGCGGTTGCGGGCGACGAACCAGAGGAGGGCCACCAGCCCCGCCACCTCAAAGAGGACCAGTTTCGGCTCCTCCCGCACGATGTCGGCATAGGCTTCCAGGAAGTCGCCGGGCGAGCCGACGTGGCGCCACTGGTGGAACTTCCAGCCGCGGAACGGCCAGAGGAGCGTCTGCGTGAAGCCCCACATGCGGTCGGCCACCAGGTGGCCGGAGAAGGCCAGGGCGTAGGGGAGCCAGCCCCACGCCCGCCGCGCCAGGAGGACAGCCCAGGCCACCCCGTGGAGGAGGAGGGTGTGGGCGAAGAGGAGCGCAGCGCCGGCATTGGGGAAGGCGAAGACGGCCAGGGGCTTGTCCACCAGGTCCGGCAGGATGGAGGCCAGGGCCACCCCCCGGTAGTCCGCGTCCCGGAAGAGGCCCCTCTCCTGGAGCCACTGCAGCACGCCCCAGGTCAGTTCCACGTGCGCTGGCGGGAGCATCCCCTCGCACCTCAGACGGAAATGGTCTTCCACCGGCCGCGGCGGAACCACCACCACAGGAGACCGCTGCGGACCAGCCAGTCCAGGTTGGCCGCGGTCCACACCCCGGCGAGGCCCAGGTCCGCCGTGGTGGTGAGCAGGTAGGCCAGGGGCAGGCGCACCAGCCACAGGGCGATGGTGGTGATGTAGAGGACGGGGCGCGTGTCCCCTGCGCCGCGCAGGGCCCCGGCGAGGACGAAGGAGATGCCCAGGAGCGGCTGGCCGATGGCGGCGACCCGGATGGCGATGGCCGCCTGCTGGATCACGCTGAGGTCGTTGGTGAAGGCCGTTGCGAGGGGCCTGGCCTCCAGGAAGAGGAGGAGCCCTATAGCAGCCATCACGAAGGTGTTCAGGCGGCTGGCCAGGACCGCGCTGCGTTCCGCCCCCTCGGGGTGCTGCGCCCCCAGTTCCTGGCCCACCATCGTGGTGGAGGCCACGGAGAAGCCCCACCCCGGCATGTAGGAAAGGGACGTGATGGTGAGGGCCACCTGGTGGCCGGCATAGGCGGCGGTGCCCAGGCGGGCCACCAGGGAGGCGAAGAGGAGCTGGGCCAGCCGCATGGAGAACTGCTCCCCTGCGGTGGGCAGGCCGATGGCCAGCACCCTCAGCAGGTGGTGTCCCACGGGGCGCCACAGGAAGCGGGGCAGCAGGCGCACGGCCGCGTTCCGCCGCAGGAGGAGGAAGACCACGGCAAGGCCACCCAGGCCCCGCGCCGTGGCCGCGCCGACGGCGGAACCGGCCACCCCCAGGCGCGGGAGGCCCGCCGCGCCGTTCACCAGGGCGTAGGCCACCACCACGTTGACCCCGTTGATGCCCAGCATGACCAGCATCGGGGTGAGGGTGTCGCCCGCGCCCCGCAGGGCGGCGTTCCCCACGAACATGACCGACGTGAGGAGCATCGTTGCGGCGACGATGCGCAAGTACACGGCTCCCGCCGCTACCACGTCCGGCGCGGCCCCCAGGAGCCAGAGCAGGGGCTCGGCCAGGAGCCCCATGGCCAGGGCCGACAGGCCCCCCATCCCCGCACCCAGGAGGATGGACTGAGACCCCACGATGTCGGCCAGGTGCCGTTCCTCGGCCCCCACGTGGCGCGCCACGAGGGCCGTGGTGCCCACGGCCACGGCGGAGAAGAGGACGGAGAAGAGCATGACCACCTGGTCGCCCAGCCCCACGGCGGCCAGAGCCGTCGCCCCCAGGTGCCCCACCAGGTAGACGTTGACCAGGCCCACCATCATGTTCAGCAGTTGCTCCACGATGGCTGGCCAGGCCAGCTGCAGGGTGCGGGCGAGGAGCCGCTCGGATGTCTGGGGGATGGCGCGCTCGCCGGGAACAGCCACTGGCTCCTGGAGGGGGGCGACCCCGGAGAGGGCCAGGGGCGCCCCCTCGCTGGAGGGCGCGGGGCTAGAGTGGGCGCAGCCCTTGCTCACGCAGCCACTCCTGAATGCGGTCTCTGAGCCGCGCCGCGCGGAACGCCTGCCAACGGGCCAGTTCCTCCGGGTGCCGGGCCAGGAGGGACCGGAACCGGTCCATGGCCCTGGGCCCGTTCAGCACGCCCTGCAGGGTGCGCTGGACCACCGAAGAGAGGATGGTGGGCACGAACTCCCGGGCATCCTCCAGGTCCTGCTCTGGTGGGAAGGGGATGCGGAGGTACCGGGCCGGGTTCCTGCGGATGCGGAAGGCGAGGGCCATGTCCCCAGAGGCCGAGGAGTCCTCGGGGCCCATCTGGGCTGCCTGCTCCCAGACCTGGGGCAGGAGGCTCACCAGCCTGCCCTCTTCCCGGTCAAACCACCAGAGCGCCTCCTCCCGAAGGCCCAGCGCAACCCAGTCCTCGTGCGCCATGGTCGTCACCTCCGCGCCTCTCGCTGGCCGAGGCCCGTTCGCCTCTTCCTACAAAATAGAAGCATCGGCGAAGATGGCCAGGAGGTCCCGCAGCATCGTGGCCGCCGAGGGCGTGGGGTCCGGCTCCCGGATGATGGCCGTGATGGTGCCGTAGATGTCGGTGTGGTAGACGACGGCCATCTCCTTGTGGCCCAGGCGGGCCAGGGGATGGTCCAGGGGGAGGTGGCGCGGCCCGACCTTCAGGTCGTAGGAACCGTCGGCACGGCGGCGCGCCTCGGCCACCAGGCGCACCGTCTGCCCAGCCCCCTGCGCCGCCAGGAGGTCTTCTCGGGTGAGGTGGGTGATCCCCTGGACCTCCACATCGGCCAGGGTAGCCGGCACCCGCAGGACGTGGTTGGCGAGGATCACCAGTTTGTTGGCCGCATCCCACCCCTCCAAGTCCAGGGAGGGGTCGGCCTCCAGAACGCCCTCCCGCCGGGCCACGGCGATGGCCTCTTCGTACGTCGCGCCGTCCAGCATCTGCAGGAGGACGTAGTTGGCGGAGAGGTTGGGGCAGGACTCCAGGAGGTGGATGGTGGCCCCAGCCAGGTCCCGCCGGCCGAGGTTCAGGGCGGGCAGGCCTCCAGCCACTGTGCCGCAGAAGCGCAACTGCACGCCGCGGCGCCGCGCCAGGTCCATGAGGTCGCGGTAGGCCAGGACCAGGGGGCCCTTGTTGGGGGTGACCACGTGCATCCCCTTCTCCAGGGCGGTGCGGATGCAAGAGAGGCCTGGCTCGCCATCCCGCAGGTTGACCGGCGAGGCCTCCATCAAGAGGTCCGCCTTCACGCTCCGCACCAGGTCCAAGGCGGCCATGCCCGGCCGGCCGAACTCGGGCATCTCCCCCACGGAGCGGCCGGACCCCTTCCAGGCGACCACGTGGGGCAGGGGCAGGCCCTCCGGCCGCACCGCGGCGCCGCCGCTATCGGCCACGCCCACCACCCGCACCTGCAGGCCGTAGGTGCGGGCCAGGTCATCCCCCTTGCGGTCCAGGATCTGGAGCAGGCGGCGGCCCAGGTTCCCCAGGCCGATGAGGAGGGCATCCACGGTCCGTACGCTCATGCGATCCTCCTTGTGGGCAGAAGAGGTTTCTCGTGGTCCGGTGCGCATTCTAACACAGGGGGCCCCTTTTGGCAACGCGCCGCC
>DAOTYM010000016.1:0-6788 GCA_034434775.1 Anaerolineae bacterium
GACCGTCCTCAGTCCGAAGGGGGTGCCCCGCACCCGTGCGCAGACCTGGCCCAGGTAGGTCTCCTTCACCGTCTCGCGCCGGATCCGCCCCCTGCCGCTCCGCAGGCGGCCCTCTTCCGCCCGGGCGCGCAAGGCGAGGAGGTCCGGCTGCAGGAGGGTGCGGTCGGTGCGGACCTTGAGGCCGTTCTCGTCTGGGGGGTTGTGGCTGGCGGTCACGGCGACGCCCGCGTCCGCGCCGAGGAGGTCCGTGGCGAAGTTGAGGACTGGCGTGGGGACCAGGCCGAGGAAGAGGACCTCCGCGCCGGCAGCGCAGAGCCCCTCCACCAGGGCCTGGGCCAGGGCAGGGGAATGGGTGCGCACGTCGTGGCCCACGGCGACGGTGCGGCCGCCGCCCTCCAGCACGGCGGAGCCCAGGGCCTGGCCCAAGGCACGCATGTCGGCCGCGTCCAGGTCCCGCCCCACGACGCCGCGAACGCTGTAGGCCCGGAAGATGGAAGGGTTCACCGCGTCAGGCCCTCCTCCAACGCCGCAGGGCCTGCGGGAAACGGAGAGCCTGCGCAGCCCCCAACCAGGGGCATGGCCCGCTCCACCCCCAAGGAGGCGGAGCGCCAGCCCCCAGCGGCGCGATGGGCTTGCCCAGGCTACGTTCTCCAGAAGAGCCGTCGTCCATCCGAAACGCGCAGAGCCAACCTCAGGTAGGACAGGGTCGGGTCCAGGCTGGGGCGGAAGGATTCGAACCTTCGGATGGCGGCTCCAAAGGCCGCTGCCTTATCCGCTTGGCGACGCCCCAGGGCGGGGAAATTGTAGCATGGGAGGGGAGAGAGTGCAAGTCTCCGGGCAGTTAGCGTGTTCAGAGGCGCACGGGGGAAACCCCTCCGGCCCCTCGGCTTCGCCGATGCGAGGCAGGGCCCAGGGCAACCGCCGCGCTGCATGCAATGCCGCGCCCTTCTCACGCCCCGGGCCGGGCGGGAAGGGTGCTTTCCGCACCTCGGTACACCCGCAGCACGCGGGAGGTGAGCCCGGTCACCACTTCGTAGTGGATGGTGTCGGCCCAGGCAGCCACCTCCTCCGCCGTGATCACCTCGTCCCCCTGACGCCCGATGATGACCACCTCGTCCCCATCCCGCACGCCAGGGATGTCGGTCACGTCCACCACGCACTGGTCCATGCACACCCGGCCCAGGATGGGGGCGCGCCGCCCCCGGATGAGCACAGCCCCGCGGTTGGAGTGGAGACGGTGGTAGCCATCGCCATACCCGATGGGGACCAGGGCCACGCGCGTCGGGCGCGAGGTGGTGAAGGTGCGTCCGTAACTTATGCTGAAGCCTGCGGGCAGGGTGCGCACGTGCCCCACCCGCCCCTTCAGGGTCAGGGCTGGCCGCAGGCTCACAGGGCGGCTCACCTCCGCCGAGGGGTACAGGCCGTAGATGGCGATGCCGCAGCGCACCATGTCCAGGTGGGTCTCCGGCAGGTCCAATGCTGCGCCGCTGTTGGCCGCGTGCCGCAGGGGGATGGCGAAGCCGGCCGCCTCCACCTCCCGCAGGACCTCCTGGTAGAGCGCGAACTGGCGGCGGGCGTAGGACTTATCGCCCTCGTCGGCGGTGGCGAAGTGGGTCCAGAGCCCCTCCAGCCGCAGCCCTGGCAGGCGTGCCACCTCCTTCAGGAAGCCCACCACCTCCTCTGGCAGGAGCCCGAACCGCCCCATGCCCGTATCCACCTTCACGTGGATGGGGATCTCCTTCCCCTGGACCTGGCAGGCATCGGAGAGGGCCAGGGCCATGTCCCGGGAGCAGACGGTGGGGGTCAGGTCGTAGTAGACGATGGCTGGTGCGTCTTCGGGCAGGGAGTAGCCCATGACCAGGATGGGCGCGGTGATGCCCCCCTGCCGCAGGGCCGAGCCTTCCGCCACCCAGCCCACCGCCAGCCGGCTGGCCCCGGCCTCCAGTGCCGCCTGGCTGGCGGGGACCGCGCCGTGGCCGTAGCCGTTGGCCTTGACCACGGCCGCCACTTCCACCCGGGGCCCCACCCAGGCCTTCAGGGCCCGCACGTTGTGCCGGATGGCCGAGAGGTCCACCTCAGCCCAGAGCAGTTCCAGAGAGACGCGCATCTATCCTCCCTAAGGGAAGTTTGGAATTCCTCCTCTGGGCGGTGCCGTCCAGGAACGCGGAGGGCTACTTCTCCCAAGCATCCAGCATCAGCGTGGTCCGGAGAAGGACACGTGTGCCCAGAGAGATGTCCTCAAGGCTGGTGAACTCCTCCGGACTGTGGCTCACTCCATTCCGGCTGCGCAGGAAGATCATACCCGTATCCACCACAGAGGCCATCACCTGGGCGTCATGGCCTGCCCCGCTGGGCAAGCGGTGGACTGGCAAGCCCTCTTCCTGGCACGCTTGGGCGATGCACGCCACCATGCGCTCTGGCAAGAGCACTGGCTTATGGCGCGAAAGTTCCTCCAATTGGGAGCGGACGCCTCCCTCCGCCGCAAACCGGTCAATAGCCGAACGCAGGACCCGCTCCATGGCATCGCGCTGTGCTTCCACAATATCGCGCAGGTCCAGCGTCATGTCAACTTCGCCGGGGACGGCGTTGATAGCACCGGGCCTGACTTCCAGCCGGCCCACGGTGGCAACCGCGGTGGGAGAGGTCTCCTTCGCCACCCGCTGAGCCTCCAGGACGATCCGCGCTGCCACCACCAGCGCGTCGCGGCGCAGGTGCATGGGCGTGGCCCCGGCATGATCTGTGCGTCCGATGAGGCGCAGAGCCATGAAGAGGGGGCCGGCGATGCCCGTCACGACGCCCACGGGCGTGCCCAGGCTCTCCAGGACGGCTCCCTGCTCAATGTGCATCTCCACATAGGCCGCGAATTCGCTGGGATCGCGCGCCGCCTCCCAATAGCGCGTGGGGTCAAAGCCCGCTTCCGCCAAGGCCTGCGCAATGCTGATGCCCTGGCGGTCCTTGCGCTCTTGCATGTAGTCGGGCGTGATACGGCCCAGCATGAACCGGCTCCCCAGCATGTTGGTGCCCCAGCGTGTCCCCTCCTCCTCCATGAAGGAGACCACTTCCAGGGGGTGTCGGGTTTCCAAGCCGTCGTCCAGCAGGGCCTGGGCAACCTCAATGGCCCCCAGCACTCCCACCGTCCCGTCGTAGCGGCCACCATTGATCACGGTATCAATGTGCGAACCCAGGACGATGGCGGGCAGGCCTGGCACGGTGCCCTCTCGGCGTCCGATCAGGTTCCCCACGGCGTCCACCCGCGTGGCCAGGCCGGCTTCCTCCATCCATTCACGCACGAGGCTCTGGGCCGCCATGTACTCGGGCGTGAAGGTGAGGCGTGTGACCCCACCTTGGGGGGTCTGGCCGAAGGTGGCCAGGCGGGCCAAGCGATCGTTCAATCTCTGCGGCTCAATGGGCATAGGTCCTCCTCGGGGCAAGGCTACTTGGCCAGATCGGCCATCAAGGCCAGGTACCGTTCCTTGGTCAGAGGCGGTCGGTAGTTCGCCAGCACATCCCGCGCCTCCCGCGCTCCATCGGCCAGCAGGTCCACCGCGCACATGGCCAGCAGTTTGGCTGGCAACACGGCAGAGGCCTCGTAGTCCACCACGGCGAAGTCCTTGCCGTGCAAGGCGCCCCGCGTCCCGCCAACGAGAGGGTGCAGCACTGGCATCAGGTGGGCGAGGTCACCCACGTCAAAGGACCCGCCGAGGAAGCCCGCGTCCAAGGCTCCCCGCTCCCCAAGGAGCGTCTGGCCGTTGGCTTTCCCGATGGCTGTCAGGCGCTCGTCCTGGAAGAGAGGCAGGTATCCCGGCACGTTCCGGATCCAGGTCTCCGCGCCCACCGCGTCTCCCCCTGCCCGCAGGGCTCGGTCCACCTTGCGTGAGGCGTCCAGAATGGCCTCCACGGTCTTGCCCCGGACATAGGTTTCCAGCCGTACGTCGGCCGGCACGATGTTGACCACGTCGCCGCCTTTGGTGATGATGGGGTGCACGCGGATGGCATCGTCGTCCCGGAACGTTTCGCGCTGGGCGTGGATGGCCAGGATGCCTAGACACGCGGCGTTGAGGGCGTTAATGCCCTCGTGCGGAGAGGCCCCGGCATGGGCGGCGCGCCCCACGTACTGCACGAACTTGGCCAGGAACCCGTTGCCCCTGGCCCCGAAGTAGAACCCGGGTTCCGGGGCGTTGGGGAACGAGTGAACCATCATGGCTATGCCGCCTTCGTCAAAGTACCCTCGCCGGATCAGTTCGGGCTTGCCGCCCAGGAATCCAATCTGGCCCTGTTCCACCAGGCCCAACCGGTATTCAATCTCTACGAACTCTTCTGCAGGGACTCCCAGGAAGCGGATCCGCCCCGCGAGGTGCCCAGCGATCCCCGCGCCGACCAGCCCCATGGCAGCCCCCAGCATAGAGGCCACCTGAATGTGGTGCCCACACTGGTGGGCAGCACCTGTTGCCGGATCGTGGATGGGCGCTTCGGGAGAGATCACGGCGTCCAGTTCCCCCATGATGTAGAGGGTCGGCCCAGGCTGTCCCCCTTCCAGCGTCCCATCCACACCGGTGATGGCCAACCCCTCCCGCACGGGCAACCCCAGTGCTTCCAACTCCTGCTTGACCAGCGCGGCCGTCTTGACTTCCTTATACCCCAGTTCTGGGTGGTGGAGCATGGCCTGGGCCACGCGCACAATGTCTTCCCGCCGGCGGTCAATCTCCGCACAGACCGCGTGCTTCAAAGCCTCTCGGTCCATGGTCACTCCTCCTCAGGATGACAGCCGCAGGGCCGCATACAGATAGATCCTTGCTGCATCTACCACCTGGTCCAGCCGCACGAATTCGTTGGTGGTGTGCGCTTGTTCAATAGACCCAGGTCCGCAGACCACCGTGGGGAAGCCCATGTAGGGCGCGTCCGACCCGGCCACGAAGGCCTGCACACCTGGGTCACGGCCGAACACCGCCACATGCGCAGCGCGCAGGGCCTTCACCACGGGCTCCTCCACAGAGATGTCGTTGGGGGCGATGAGCCAGGTGGGCTCGGTGATTTCGTAACGGAAGTCGGGGTCGGAAGCCGCAGCCCGGGCGATGCGCTCGTGCAGCTCCGCATAGACCTGTTCTACGCTTTCGCCGGGCAGCGTGCGCCGGTCCACCTCCAGTTCGCAGTAGTCCGGCACCATGTTGACCTGCACGCCGCCCCGGATCACGCCCGGATTGAAACGGCCGTGGCCACACAGAGGATGCGGGGTCCGGGCAAGGAGTTCGTCATTGTAGCCCTCAAAGGCCTGGATCACCCGCGCCATCCGGACGATGGCGTTGACCCCCTTCTCCGGCACGCTGGAATGGGCTGCCACTCCCCGAGTGATGATCTTGGTGCTGACGCGGCCCTTGTTGGCTGGGCATATGGCCAGGGCTGTCGGCTCGCCGATGATCCCCTGGTCGGCTCGGGGACCTTCACGGCCGATGGCCTTGGACCCGAGCATCTGGTACTCCTCATCCACGTTGAAGCAGAGGAGCAGGTTGCCCCTCAAGGTGATCCCGCTTTCCTGCAGGACCTTGGCCACGGCCAAGTAGGCCGCCAGGGCGGCCTTCATGTCGCAGGCGCCACGTCCGTAGATTTTCCCGTCTTCAAGCCGCACGTTGTAAGCGTCGGGGTAGCCAGTGGTCCGGGCTGTGTCGGTATGCCCTGCCAGGGCCAAGGTGAAGTGTCCCTCTTTCCCCGGCAGGTAGCCGAACAGGTTGGGCCGGCCAGGGCGCACTTCTCGCCACTCGGCGCGCACCTTCAGATCAGCCAGTTGGCCAGCCAGGTACTCGGCCATCTCCTGTTCCCGGTAGCCCGGTGTTGGGGGATCGTCAAAGGGGTTCTCGCTGCGGATAGAGACCATCTCCTGCAGAACGCGCGCAAGCCAGGCTTCGTCAATCGCAGCCTGAAGGTCTTCAAACTGCCTGGGTTCCATTGGATGTGATGATCCTCCTTTTCTGACAAGGCGGTCCCGAGGTTCAGAGGCCCCGCGCGCTCAGTGGAAACGCTCTGCACAACGCCGCAACCTCCTCACGGACGGCAGCCTTGACCCGGGCATCGTCTGGCGCGGTGAGGACACGCCCTATCCACACCGCGATGGTCCGCATTTCGGCTTCCCCCATCCCCCGGGCGGTGACAGCAGGGGTTCCCAGGCGGAGCCCGCTGGTGACCTGCACCGGTTCCGGGTCGTAGGGGATCACGTTGCGGTTCGTCAGGATACCGGTCTCGGCCAACGCTTGCTCGGCCTGGTTCCCCTTCAGGCCCGCCCCCCGCAAATCCAGCAGGACCAGGTGGTTCTCGGTCCCACCAGTGACTGGGCGGTACCCTCGCTGGGCCAGTTCGTGGCACAGGGTGCGGGCATTGGCCAGCGTGGCTCGCTGGACCGCGGCAAAGGCGGGCGTGGCAGCGAGGTGGAAACACACGGCCTTGGCCGCCACGAGGGAGAGGGTGGGAGTGCCCTGAACGCCAGGGAAGACGGCGCGGTCCACCCTCCGGGCGTGGGCGGCCCGGCAGAGGATCACGCCGCCGTGGGGGCCCATCATCGTCTTATAGGTGGTGAAGGTGACAAAGTCGGCGTGAGGCACGGGGCTTGGAATGACGCGTGCGGCCACCAGCCCAGCAATATGCGCCATGTCTACCAAGAGGTAAGCCGAAACCTCGTCGGCGATGGCGCGGAGCGTCGCGTAATCTATCAGGCGGGGATAGGAACTGGCTCCAGCGATGATCATCTTCGGCCGGTGCTGGAGGGCCAGGTCCCGGACCTGGTCGTAGTCCAGGAGCTC
>DAOTYM010000017.1:0-1568 GCA_034434775.1 Anaerolineae bacterium
CGCGACTTCCGCCGGGCGCAAACCCGCCCGGGAGCGGGGGGGGACCTCCGTGCCGATGCGTTGGCACTGCGGGTCGGCTTGGTGTTGTATGCTTTTGAAGGTTTATTTCTATCTAATGAACTGGAGAAGATCTTATGGGCTCTGGTTGGCTTGTCTTCCGCCGCCATTCGGATTGCAGGGTGGAGTGCGTCAGGCAAAGGCTCTCAGCCCAATCTGCGCCTCAGGCTTGGTAGGGTTGCTGAAGAGGGGGAAAGGAGAACATGACGCCTGAGTTGAAGGACTGGGGCGGAGACTGCGGTCCAACGGTCGTCCATCTCATCTCCTCCTTTCACCCTCTCATCGGCGGGGCCGAGCGAGCCACCGAGGACCTGGTCTGCGAGTTGCGCCGCCTTGGCGCCGATGCGGTCGTCCTCACCAGACACTGGCGCGGGCTCCCGCGCCACGAGTGCATCCGGGGCATCCCCGTCCACCGGCTGGGGCTGGACCTGCCCAAACCTTTGGGGTCTGCCACGTTTATCCTGCATGCCCTGGCGTGGCTGGCTGTGTACGGTCGTGCCTATCCTTTAGTCCACGTGCAGAACATAGATGCTCCGCTTCTCGGTGGCATGTTGGCGAAGGTCTTGCTGCGAAAGCGCCTCGCCGTCACAATCCACGGCGAGAAGAACATCCAGTTTAAGAAAGGCTCGGCATTGGGAAAATGGCGTGTTAGGCTCATGGCAGGATTGGGCGACCGATTTGTGGCCCTGACTGACCCCTGCCGTCGGCAGTATCTTGCCGAGGGCATCGCGTCTCGCCGTATCTGCGACATCCCGAACGGGATTGACATGGAACGCTTTCGCCCTGCCACAATTGTGCAGAAGGCCGCGCTCAGGTGCCAGATGGGGTGTGACTTCGCCAGTCCTGTCGTGATGTACGCGGGCCGGCTTGTGGACCTGAAGCGTGTGGACCTCCTCATAGAGGCCTGGGCGAGCCTGCCCCCGGCCGGTTCAGCCCACCTCCTCGTCGTGGGCGATGGATCGGAGCGGGAGAAGTTGCGGGCCCTGGCCGAGGCCCGGGGGCTTGGGGAGAGGGTCCACTTCGTGGGGGCCACCCACGACGTGCTACCCTACTATCAGGCGGCAGACATCTTCGTCCTCCCCTCGCTTTACGAGGGACTCTCCGTGGCCCTCCTGGAGGCCATGGCCTGTGGGCTGTGCGTCGTCGTGGCCGGGTCGCCGGGCAACCTGGCCGTGGTGCAGGATGGGGTGAACGGGCTGGTCTTCCAGGTGGAGCAGCCGGAACTCCTCCGGGAGCGGCTGGCCGAGGCCCTGGGGGATGCAGGGAAGCGCGAGGCTCTGGGACGGGCTGCCCGCCAGACGGTGGAACAACGGTACTCCATCCAGGCCGTTGCTCAGGCCCATCTAGAGATGTATAGGAGCCTGCTGGAGGGATGAACCTTTCAGAAGCACCTGGGGATTCCAAAATCCGTGTCCTCTCCCTGCAGAGTGGGGCCATTCTCGGCGGCACGGAACTGATGAATTTCTCCATCCTGCGACGCATGGACCGGGGCCGCTTCCACATTGTGGTCT
>DAOTYM010000018.1:0-5011 GCA_034434775.1 Anaerolineae bacterium
CCGAGCGGGTGGTGGGGCGCATCGCCGCTGCCCCGGTGGCCGACCCGAGGACCGGCGAGGTGATCATTGAGCGGGGCGAGGAGATCACGGAGCAGAAGTTTGAACTGGCCCAACGGGCCGGGGTGGACCGGATGTACGTCCGCTCGCCCATGACCTGCGAAGCGCCCTTCGGCCTGTGCGCCAAGTGCTATGGGCGGGACCTGGCGCGCGGGGGCCTGGTGAAGATCGGCGAGGCCGTGGGCATCATCGCTGCCCAGTCCATCGGCGAGCCGGGGACCCAACTGACGCTGCGCACCTTCCACACCGGTGGCGTGGCGGGCGGTGAGGACATCACCCAGGGCCTGCCGCGGGTGGAGGAACTGTTTGAGGCCCGGACGCCCAAAGGCGAGGCCATCATCGCCGACATGGACGGCGTGGTGGACATCTACTGGGAAGGGGACGTGCGCAAACTGAAGGTCCGGGATGTGCACGTGGTGACCAACACCCTGGAGGTGCCGCCTTCCTACGAACTGGTGGTGGAGGACGGCGAGCGGGTGCAGGCCGATACGGTCATCGCGCGGAACGGCGCGGGCGAGGAGATCGTGGCGGGCATGGACGGCCACTGCCTGTGGGAGGAGAGCGACGGCCGCAGGATGGCCATCATCCGCCGCGAGGAAGTGGAAGAGGTGGAGTACGAAGTGCCCGCCTCGGCGCGCCTGCGGGTGGTGCAGGGCCAGAGGGTGAAGGCGGGCGAACAGTTGACCGACGGGGTGAAGAACCCCAAGGAACTGCTGCGCATCCTCGGCCGCGAAGAGGCCCAGATGTACCTGCTCCAGGAGGTGCAGCGGGTCTACAGGACCCAGGGCGTGAACATCAACGACAAGCACATTGAGATCATCATCCGCCAGATGACGCGCCGAGTGCAGGTGCAGAAGCCGGGCGACACCGATTTCCTCGTGGGCGAACTGGTGGACCGCTTCCGGTTTGAGGAAGTGAACCGGGAGGTCGTTGAGCGGGGTGGCACGCCAGCGGTGGCGCGGCCGGTGCTCCTGGGCATCACCAGGGCGGCCCTGAACACGGAAAGTTTCCTGGCCGCAGCGTCCTTCCAGGAGACGACCCGTGTCCTGACGGAGGCGGCGGTCAAGGGGGCCAAGGACGAACTGCGCGGCCTGAAGGAGAACGTCATCCTGGGCCGCCTGATCCCGGCGGGCACGGGCTTCCGCTACCGGGAGAAGAAGAAGGAAGCCCTGGCGCGGGAAGCCGCGGCCTGGGCAGCCCAGAGCCTGGCCCTGAAGGGGCCCTCGTTGGGAGGGATGGAGCCTTCCCCATCTGAGGGGGAGATTTGACCCCTCGGGGACATTGTGCTAAACTAGGTGTTCGTGGGTCGCTTTTGCCGGTCTTAGGTTCTTTCGGCTGTGCGGAAGGCCCTCGCTGTGATGTGTGCAACGAGGGCCTTCTTGAGCCCAGCAGGAAGCCTTGCGTGACGTAGGAGAGAGCAGGAGGTTCATCTTGCCGACCATCAACCAACTGGTTCGGAAGGGCCGGAAGCCGGTCCAGAAGAAAGAGAAGGCACCCGCCCTGCGGTTCACCTTCAACGCCCTGAGGAACCGCATGCGGAAGATGCCGCGCGGCAACCCCCAGAAGCGAGGGGTGTGCACCCAGGTCAGGACGATGACCCCCAAGAAGCCGAACTCCGCCCTGCGCAAGATCGCCAGGGTCCGCCTGACCAACGGGATTGAGGTCACGGCCTACATCCCGGGCGAGGGCCACTCCCTGCAGGAGCACTCGGTGGTCCTGGTCCGCGGGGGGCGCGTCAAGGACCTGCCGGGCGTGCGCTACCACATCGTGCGCGGCGCGCTGGACGCTGGGGGCGTGGAAGGACGCAAGCGGGGCCGGTCCAAGTACGGCACGCGCCGGCCGAAGCAGACGGTCGTTGGGTGAGGGGGATCCCGCATGGCCTGAGGCGGAGTGCCGAAGCCTCAGGCCGGGTTGGAGAGGGGAAGCATGCCAAGACGGTACCGTCCAGAACGACGAGAGGTCCCACCAGACATCAAGTACCAGAGCGTGTTGGTGGCGAAGTTCATCAACCACCTGATGCAGCGGGGCAAGAAGAGCCTCGCGGAGCGTATCATGTACGAGGCGATGGACATCATCCGCGAGCGGACCAAGCAATCTCCGCTGGAGGTGTTTGAGCGGGCCGTCGCCAACGCGACGCCGGTCCTGGAGGTCAAGCCCCGCCGGGTGGGTGGGGCCACCTACCAGGTGCCGGTGGAGATCCGGCCCGAGCGCCGCACCAGCCTGGCCATGCGGTGGCTGGTCCAGTCAGCCCGCAGCCGGCACGGCAAGAGCATGGCCGAGAAACTGGCCGCCGAACTGATGGATGCTGCCCAGGGACAAGGGGCCACGATCAAGCGGAAGGAAGATACCCACAAGATGGCGGAGGCGAACCGAGCATTTGCCCACTATCGCTGGTAGACCCCTGGAGCGCATTCCCCTGGCCGGCCAGCAGGCTGGCGGCTTTTGAGACCTGTCCCTTTCCGTTGTTGTTGCGCCACGAGGCAACAATCACAGGTCTCTTGATGGAGTTGTAGGCAGTCCCTCGCGGACTGGGTGTGGACAACTGGAGACGAGCGCGCCACACGATCGGGACGGTGGAGGAGCCCGATGGCCCGGCCCTGTCCTTTGGAGCGGGTTCGCAACATCGGCATGATCGCCCACATTGACGCGGGCAAGACGACCACGACGGAGCGGGTCCTGTTCTATGCCGGGCGGACCCACCGCATGGGCAATGTGGACGAGGGGACCACCGTCACCGACTGGATGGAGCAGGAGCGGGAACGGGGCATCACCATCACCGCGGCCGCGGTGACCTGCTTCTGGCGCGACCACCAGATCAACATCATTGACACTCCCGGGCACATTGACTTCACGGCAGAGGTCCAGCGCAGCCTGCGGGTGCTGGATGGCGGGGTGGTCATCTTTGATGCCGTGGCCGGCGTGGAGCCCCAGTCGGAGACGGTCTGGCGGCAGGCCGACCGCTACGGCGTGCCCCGCATCTGCTTTATTAACAAAATGGACCGGTTGGGGGCCGATTTCTGGCGGGCGGTGGAGATGATCCGCGAACGCCTGAACGCCAACCCGGTGGCGGTGCAGGTCCCCATCGGCGTGGAGGCGAGTTTCCAGGGGCTGGTGGACCTCATCACCGGCAAGGCCCTCCTCTACGCGGACGACCTGGGCACGGTCATCCGCTCCACGGAGGTCCCGGAGGACCTGCGGGAAGAGGTAGCCCTGCGCCGGGCACAGATGCTGGAGCAGATCGTGGAGACGGACGACGCCCTCCTGGAGCAGTACCTGGAAGGGGAGGAGATCGCCCCCGAGGCGCTCCGGCGGGCTCTGCGGCGGGCCACCATCCAGGGCAAACTGGTGCCGGTCCTGTGCGGCGCGGCGTTGCGGAACAAGGGCGTGCAGCCCCTCCTGGATGCGGTGGTGGACTACCTGCCCTCGCCCCTGGACGTGCCCCCGATCCGCGGGACGCACCCGAAGACGGGGGAAGTGCTGGAACGGCCGCCGGAGGAGAACGGCCCCTTGACCGCGCTGGCCTTCAAGGTGGTCTCCGACCCCTACGTGGGGCGCTTGGTCTACTTCCGGGTCTATTCCGGCAAGGTGCGTTCGGGGCAGGCGGTGTTGAACGCCACCCGGGACTGCAAGGAGCGGATGGGGCGCATCCTGCGGATGTACGCCAACCACCGCGAGGAGGTGGAGGAGGTCCACACGGGGGATATCGGGGCGGCCCTGGGCCTGAAGATGACCTTCACCGGGGAGACGCTGTGCGACCTTTCCCACCCCATCGTCCTGGAGCCCATCGCCTTCCCGGAGCCGGTCATCTCTGTGGCCATTGAGCCCAAGACCCAGGCCGACCAGGACAAACTGACGGAGGCCCTGGAGCGGCTGGCGGAAGAGGACCCCACCTTCCGGGTGCGGGTGGACGAGAACACCGGCCAGACCATCATCTCGGGCATGGGGGAACTGCACCTGGAAGTGCTCCTGGACCGGATGGTGCGGGAGTTCCGCGTGGGGGCCAACGTGGGCAAGCCGCAGGTCGCCTACCGGGAGACCATCACCCAGAAGGTGGAGGCGACGGGGCGGTTCATGCGGCCGGGGGCGGTCAAGCCCCAGTTCGCCGAAGTGACGCTGGAGGTGGAGCCCCTGCCCAAAGGAGGGGGACTGGTCTTTGAGAACCGCCTGCCGGAGAAGGTCTGGCCGCCCTCGGTCATCGCCGCGGTGGAGGCCGGGGTGCGGGAGGCCATGGAGAGCGGCATGTTGGCCGGCTACCCCCTGGTGGATGTCAAAGCGGTGCTGGTCCACGCGGCGAGCGACGAAGAGGGGGCTTCCGAGCAGGCGTTCAAGGTGGCCGGGTCCATGGCTTTCCGAGAGGCGGTCCGGAAGGCCGGCCCAGTCCTCTTGGAACCGATCATGAAGGTGGAGGTGGTGACGCCGGACGCCTTCACCGGGGACGTGTTGAGCGACCTGAACGCCCGCCGCGCCCAGATTGAGCGGATGGAACTGCGGTCCGATGGCATGCAGGTGGTCCGGGCGCTGGTGCCGCTGGCCCGCATGTTCGGCTACGCCACCGACCTGCGGTCCGCCACCCAGGGTCGGGGGACCTTCACGCTGGAGTTTGACCACTACGCCCCGGTCTCCCAGGAGGTGCTGGAGAAGATGCTGGGGGGCTGGGTGGCCTGAGGGCGGACGTCCAAAAGAGGGGGTGGAATTTGCCAAAGGGGCCCCTCTGCATATAATATGGGAGTTTGCGTGCCCCAAACGGGGCTTTGCAGCGATCTCATGCGGAACTCATCAGGCGGCGGCTGCCGAAGCCGCACCGAGCGTCTAAGGAAAGGAGAGGAAAATGGCCAAGCCGAAGTTTGAGCGGACGAAGCCCCACGTGAACGTGGGGACGATTGGGCACATTGACCATGGGAAGACGACGCTGACTGCGGCCATCACCAAGGTGCTGTCGCTGAAGGGGTTGGCG
>DAOTYM010000019.1:0-11439 GCA_034434775.1 Anaerolineae bacterium
GGAGGCGATGCCGGGGGCCCTTGGTCCACATCCAGAGGAAGGAGGTGAGGGCGGGGGAGAAGGCTGAACGGTCCAGTGCGCAGATGGTGGCTCCGAGGTGCTGGTGGCAGGCTGACCTGGCCCGGCAAGGGCGATCCGCCAGCGGAGCGGGAGCGTGCAAGCCCTGACTTTGGAAAGGAGTGGTCCATGGAGCGCGAGGTCTGTTGCGTCTGCGAGAAGCCCGTTGAGGGAGAGGTCCTCCGGATGGGAGACCGCCCCTACTGCGCCACCTGCTACGCCAAGGTGACGGGCGACCGGCGGGGGGTGTGGTGGGCCAGCCTGCTCGGCGTGGTCATCTTGGTCGTCTTTGTGGCACTGGTTGCCCTCCTCGCCAACCTGACCCAGCCCCACCTGGAAGGCGTGCCCCTGGTGGTGGTTGGGGCGATCCTGGCCTTGGTGCCGGCTGCCCTCTGGCTGGCCCTCTTCTACCTGCAGGATGTGCGCGAGCCAGAGCCCAAGGGGCTGGTCCTGGCCGTCTTCGTGCTGGGGGCGCTGGTGGCCCGGGCCGTCGGTACCCCCCTCATTGAGGAGGTCTTCCATGCCTCCTCGTGGCTGGCCACAAGCCCCCTGATCCACATCCTGGGAGCGATCCTGGTCATCGGGTTCACCCAGCAGTTCCTCATCTACGCCGTCGTCCGCTACAGCGTCTACAACTCGGCCGAGTTTGACGAACGGGTGGATGGGATCGTCTACGCCACCGCCGCGGCGCTGGGCTACGCCACCATGGTCAACGTGGAGTACGTGGTCCAGAGCGGCGGGGTGGACCTGGCCGCCGGGGTCATCCGCATCGCCGTGACAGCCCTGGCCCTGGCCAGTTTCGGCGGGCTGGTGGGCTACTTCCTCGGGCGCTGCAAGTTTGAGGATGAGCCCTTCTGGTGGATGCCGGCTGGCTTGGCCCTGGCCGCGGTGCTGGACGGCCTCTTCACCTACTTCCGTGGGGAAGTCACCACCACGGCCGTCGGGTGGATGGGCGGGGGGTACAACCCTTGGCCGGGGTTGATCCTGGGCGCCGTGGTCGCCCTGGCTACCTTTGGCGCGCTCTTCTACCTGGTCCAGCGGCTGAAGCGGCGGGTTCCCCAGGCCACTGGGGCGTGAAAGGGGGAAAAGAAATGGTTGCAGAGATTCGCTCTCGGGCTCAGCGGCGCGACCGCTGGGTCAGTTGGATAGTGATCGGTGTGGTCGTGGTGGCCCTGTTCCTCGGCTGGCTGGTGAAGGTGGCCGCCGAGGGCCGCACGGTGGCCTACAACGCAGGCGGCCTGCAGGTACGTTACCCGGCCGGTTGGGTCCGTGTCAACGTGGAAGCCCCCATCCTGCTGCGGGTGGAGAACCGCCTGGCCACCCCCTTCCGCACCACGCTGATGCTGCAGCAGCTGCCCATGCCCCAGGGAGGGAAGCCCCTCGCGGCTGTCCAGCAGAGCCTGGCCCTGGAGCGGGGCCGCGCCTGGATCGCCTATCGGGTGCTGAGGGTGGAGGAACCGGCCACGGTGGAGGGGCACACGGGGATGCGCGTCGCCTTTGCCTACGTGGAAGCGAACCCCAACCCCTTCTTGGAGACGGTGCCCGTGGTGATGCACGGCGAGGATTTCCTGCTTCCTGCGGGCGACAAGGTGTACGTGGCCACCCTGACGGCGGCGGAGGAGAACTTCGCCCAGGCCCAGAGGTACCTGCGCTCCCTGGTGCGGTCGCTGCCCAGGTGATCTGACCTCGTGCTGGGCAGCGCGGCACCCTTGGGCAAAGCAGGGAGAGGGATGGCGAGTTCCCCTGCCTGCCAGGCGTGGCAGCAAGGAGAGAAAGGCTCCAGCCTTGAGAGGAGAGCGCGATGAACGTGAAACGGACTGCGTTTGTGATCGGCCTTGTGGTGGTGCTGACCCTCCTCTGGGGATTGCAGGTGGGCCAGGTCATGGGCCAGGCCCCCGCCGAGGGTGTGTCGGCCTCGACGGTGCTCCTCATCGCCGCCGACGAGGGACGAGGAGGACGCCTCATCCCCAAGTGGAGCGGGTCTGGGACCCTCATCTCATCCGACGGCCTCATCCTGACCAACTGCCAGGTAGCCTTCCCCAAGGTGCTGTGGGACGACCCGCAGTTTGAGTACGATGTGCTCATCGTCGCCCTGGCTACAGAGGCGGACAAGCCACCCCAGCCCCTGTACATTGCCGAGGTTGCCCAGTACGACGCAGCCCTGGACCTGGCAGTGGTCCGCATCAGCCAGACGCTGAACGGCGTCTCCGTGGACCCGAGGAAACTGAGGCTGCCCGCCGTCTCCCTGGGGGATTCGGACAAAGTGGCCGCCGGCGATGCCCTCTCCATCTGGGGCTACTCCGGGGTGGCGGGACAGGCAGCCGAGTCCGTTGAGGTGAAGGTCAGCGGCTTTTCCAGCGGCCGCGGGATCAAGGGCCGGGCCTGGATCAAAGTGGACACTGAGTTGGAAGGGGCGCTGAGCGGCGGCGCGGCGGTGAACGAAGAGGACGAACTGGTGGGCATCCTGGCCGCGGGGGCGGCCGGCAGCGCCGACGACATCATGCACTGCCGCTACACCGACGACACCAACGGAGACGGCACGGTGGACCTGAACGACACCTGCACGGCCACGGGGGGCACCATCAGCACCCTGCGTCCGGCGAACCTGGCCGAGGCCCTCATCCGGGCAGCAGGGCAGAACCTAGGCCCCCAGCCCACCCCCGTGCCCCTGCCAACGCGGACGCCCGTGCCCCTGCCAACGCGGACGCCAGGAGCCCCTAGGCCTACCGTGAGCCGGCTGATCTTCGCCCCAGACATTGACGAGTATGACCAGCCGGTGACGGTGGTGGAGTCGTTCCCCTCGGGGACCGAAACCATCTACTTCTTCTTTGACTACGCCAACTTCGCCGATGGCGCTTCCTGGCAGCCCGTGCTGGTCTACGAAGGCGAACCGGTGGAGGACGCCTGGCCTGTGGAGAAATGGGAAGGTGGCCCACAAGGGGTTTGGTGGCTCAGTTTCTCCGGCGACCCGGAACTGGCGGATGGGTCCTACGAGTTCGTCATCACCTATGAGGGGAAAGAACTGGGGTCGGCCACAGTAGAGGTGGGAGGCCCTGAGGAGAAGGCCCCCGCCTTCGCCAACATCGTCTTCTCCGGCGGCGGAGAGGAAGGGTACCTGCTGCCAGGGGGGATCAAGGAGATCGTCGCCACCTTTGACTACGCCAACATGTCCCGGGACACCAAGTGGTCCTACATCGGCTACTACCAGGGCAAAGAGATCGCCAAGGGGGAGGGCAAACCCTTCTCCCGCGCCTCCGGGACCACCTCGCTTCCCCTCTCCAGCACCAAAGCCCTTGACCCTGGCATCTACCGCCTGGAACTGTACATCGGGGAGAGGCTGGCCGCCACCGCCGACTGCCGGGTCCAGGAGGACCTGGGCAAAGTCTTTGGACCCATCACCTTCGCCGAGGGGGAGGACCGCGATGGCAACCCCTTGAAACCAAGCACCACCTTCAAGAGCGGCATCTCGGCGGTCTACGCCTTCTTTGATTGGCAGGGGATGCAGGACGGCTGGACCTGGTCCCGGGCCTGGTATCTGGATGGCGAGTATGTGACGGGAGGCGAGAGCGCTTGGGAAAGCGGCGAGAGCGGGAAGAACTTCTGGATCTATATCTACACCAAGCAGGGCTCCTTACCAGAAGGGCGGTACCGGTTGGACCTGCGGGTGGAGGGGGAACTGGTGCAGAGCGGGTTCTTTGAGATCGTGGGCAAGACCCCTTCCCCTCGCCCCACCATCACACCTGTGCCCCCTAAGGCAGGCGTGGTCATCTACGGCCGCATCACCGACGCCGATACCGGCCGGGGCATCCAGGGCGCGTTGTTCATCGTCTTGCAGCCGGGGGTCTCGGTGCAGGACTTCATCGTCTCAGGAGGGGACGAGTCCCTGGTCTACACCTGGACGGAGACAGACCGCAAGGGCGATTACCAACTCCCCAACCCCCTGGTCCGTGGCGAATCCTACAGCATCATCATCACCGCCGACGGATACAGGCCCCTCACTTGGGAGGACGGGGAAGTCCCCGAAGACATGGAATCGCCCTACGAATGGAACATTACCTTGGAAAGGATGTAGCGGGCGCCTCAGGAACCGGAAGGCGAGGGGCAGGAGGCGGGAAGCAACCTCCTCCTACCCCCCTCCTCGCACGGTGGGCGGCGGCTGGACCACGGCTGGCGCGGGGATTCTAGGGGCCCCTCCTCCAGCCCCCTCCGTGCACGGGGAGGCGGTTGGGGAGCGGGGTAGGACAGTTGCGGGCCCACCAACAGGGTAGAACCGAGGTGCACATGAAGCGGACCTTCCTCTCCATCAGCCTTGTGTCGGTGCTGGTGCTGCAGTTCCTCGCTGGGGCGCAGCCAGCCCCGGCCCTTGACCGCGCCGTCACCCAGAAGGTGATGGCGTCGGTGGTGCAACTGATCGCCGTGGACGAGGGGCGGGGGGGCCGCTTCCTCCCCAAGTGGGCAGGGTCGGGGACCATCGTCTCACCCGATGGCCTCATCCTGACCAACTGCCATGTGGCGATGCCCTCCGCCATGTGGGACGCCCCGGAGTTTGAGTACGAGCACCTCGTCGTGGCCCTGACCCTCCGCTCCGACGAGCCGCCCCAACCCACCTACCTGGCCGAGGTGGTCCAGTACAACCCCAACCTGGACCTGGCCGTGGTCCGCGTGAGCCGGGGGCTGGATGGGAAACCGGTGGACCCCGCCACGCTGAACCTCCCAACCACCCCTCTGGGCGATTCGGACACCCTGGAGATCGGCGACGCCCTCTACATCTTCGGCTATCCCGCCATCGGCGGGGAGACCATCACCCTCACCACCGGCACCGTGAGCGGCTTCTCCAGCGAGAAGGGGGTGAAAGGCCGGGCCTGGATCAAGACCGACGCCACCATCGCCGGGGGGAACAGCGGCGGGACGGCCGTCAACGAGCGGGGGGAACTGGTGGGCATCCCCACCCAGGGGGGATCTGGGAGCAGCCAAGAGGTAGTGGACTGCCGCCGGATTGCCGACACCAACGGGGATGGCCAGATTGACGAACAGGACGTGTGTGTCCCCATGGGCGGCTTCATCAACGCCCTGCGCCCGGTGAACTTGGCCAAACTGCTCGTCGCGGCCGCTCTCCAGGGCTTGGGCCCCGAGCCGCTCCCCGCGCCAGCCCCCAAACCCCAACTCCCGACGGAAGAGCCCCAGGTGAGCCGGCTCTTCTTCGCCCCGGCGGTCAACGAGGCCGAGCAACCGGTGACGGTGGTGGAGTCGCTTCCCTCCGGTGCTGAGGATGTGTACCTCTTCTTTGACTACAAGGGCTTTCAGGATGGTGCGGCCTGGCAGCCCGTGCTCACCTACGAGGGGGAGACGGAGCGCGACGTCTGGCCCCTGGCCAACTGGAACGGCGGCCCAGAAGGGACCTGGTGGCTCAACATGCACCGGGAGCCCCTGCCCGATGGCCACTATCAGGTCAGCCTCCTCTACGCGGGGCAGGAGATCGGCACCGCGGCGATTGACGTGGGCGGGCCCGAGGAGGCTCGCCCCACCTTCAGCAACCTCCTCTTCTCCGGTGGCGGGGAGGAAGGGTACGCCTTGCCGGCGTGGATCCAGGAGGTCACCGCCTCGTTTGACTACGCCAACATGGCCCCCGACATCCCGTGGACGTACGTCTGGTACCGAGAGGGAAAAAGGCTCGCGAGCGGCCAGGGCGAGCCCGCCGAAGGGGACGGCCAAGGGGCCCTCCTCCTGACCAGCAGCCAGGGCCTCAGCGCGGGCACCTACCGCCTGGAACTTTACGTGGAGGAGCGGCTGGCAGCCACCGCCGATTTCACCCTCAGGGCCGGGGGCGGGCCGCCCTTCGGCCCCATCACCTTTGCCGAGGGGGTGGACCGCCAGGGCAACCCCGTGAACCCGGGCACCACCTTTGAAAGGGGCCTCTCGGAACTCTACGCCTTTTTTGATTGGCAGGGGATGCAGGATGGCTGGACCTGGACCCGGCGTTGGTCCCTGGATGGCGAGGTAGTGGCGGAGGGCGAGGACGCCTGGGAAGGTGGGGAGAGCGGCGAGGACTTCTGGGTCAAGATCTACACCAGGAGGGGTTCCCTGCCGGAAGGGGAGTACCAGTTGGACCTGCTGGTGGAGGGGGAACTGGTGCGAAGCGGGACCTGCGAGATCGGGGGCGAGGCCCCTCGCCCCACCCCCACGCCCGCGCCTCCTGAGAAGGGGGTGGAACTCTACGGCCGCATCACCGATGCCGATACCGGCCAGGGCATCCCCGGCGCCCTCTTCATCGTGCTTCAGCCGGGGATCAAGGTGAGCGACTTCCAGTGGACCCAGGACGAAGTCTACTCCTGGGCGGAGGCGGACCGCGACGGCGAGTACCGGCTCTCCGCGTTGCTGGTCCGCGGCGAGTCCTACAGCCTGATCGTTGGAGCCAGGGGGTATATCCCCCTCACGGAGGATGGGGTGGAGGTCCCCGAAGGCCTGGAGTCGCCTTACAAACTGGATGTCGTCCTGCAGAAAGCGAGGTAGCGCAGGGGGCGGAGGGAGCAAAGGTGGACCTGACAGGGCGGACGCTGGGAACGTATCAGGTGGGGGAGCGCCTGGCCTCGGGCAGCCTGGCCGACGTCTACAGGGCGCACGACCCGGGCCTGAACTGCGATGTGGCCCTCAAGGTGTTCCACCCGCCCCTGGCGGGGGACGCCACCTTTCTGGACCGACTGCGGGAGGAAGTGCGGCTGGCCGCCTCCCTCCGCCACCCCCACATCGCCCGCGTCTACGAGTGCGGCGCGGCCAACCTGGAAGGCCAGACGGTTCCCTACACAGTGGCCGAGTTCGCCGAGGGCGCCACGCTGAAGGAGCGCCTGGCCGGCTACAAGGCCAGCGGGCAGACCATGCCCCTCCCGGAGGTGCTGAGCCTCTTCCGAGCCCTGGGCGGGGCCCTGGATTACGCGCACCGGCACCAGGTCGTCCACGGCGGCCTCAAGCCGTCCAACATCCTCTTCACCGCCGGGGGGGAGCCGCTCCTCGTGGACTTCGGGGTCGCCAGGACGGTGGCCAGCAAGGTGCAGACCCTGCCCGCCGACGCGGCCACCCCCGCCTACATGGCCCCCGAGCAGGCCAGGGGCGCTCCCGTGGACGCCAGGACCGACGTCTACGCCCTGGGCGTGCTCCTCTACGAACTGTGCACCAACGCCCTGCCCTTCACCGCCGACACCCCTACGGGTGTCCTCATGCGCCACCTCACCGAGCCGCCGCCCCCACCCAGGCAGGTCAACCCTGCCCTCCCCCCGGCGGTGGAACAGGTCATCCTCAAGGCGCTGAGCAAGTCGCCCGCCGACCGCTACGCCACGGCGGGCGAGATGGTCGCCGCGCTGGAAGGGGCCCTCGCCGGCGCCGTGCCCGCCGCCCCGCCAGGGGAGGTGAGGGCTCCCGCCCCCGTCGCCCCACCGCCCAAGGCACAGCCGGCCGCCCCCAAGGTGCCCCTGCCAGTGGAGGAAGAGGAAGAAGGGATCCCCATCGCCAAAGACCTGGCGGCCAAAGGGCCGAAAAGGGAGGGCGTCCGCAACCTCCTCATCCAGATCCTGGCCGTCTTCACCACGGTCCTGGCCCTCTTGGAGAAGTTCACCAAGGCCGTGGACATCATGCGCAACCCCTTCATCGGGTTCATCGTCGTGGGGGTGGGCCTGGCGGCCATGGTCATCAGCGCGGGGTACGTGCTGGCCCGTCCCCAACTCTACAAGGGCTGGCACCGCTCCCTGGCCGCGGCCGGGCTGGCCCTGACGGTGCTCGCCGCGGCGGGATGGGGTGGCTGGACCCTCTACGACATGAAGCGCCCGCCCAAGGGGCTCATCGTCCTCATCGCCGACTTTGAGCGCGACCCCGATGCCCGCGCGGTGAACTACGCCCGCCGTGTGGAGACCGGCCTCACCGAGGCCCTGAAACAACTCAAGGTGGAAGGGGTCTACGTGGAGCGGGCCTACGAAGTCTACACCGAGGAGGACGCCCGCTCCAAGGCCGCTGCCCGCAAGGCAGCGCTGGTCATCTACGGCTGGTACGACGATGCCGGCGTCAACCCCCGCTTTGAACTGGTGAGGGCCCCCCAGGAGTACATGCCCATCCTCAAGCAGGCGTCCGTGGACCTGGTGGACCTGGACAAATTGGAACTCCGGGTGGGCAGGGAACTCAGGGAGATGAACTACATCGCTGCGGCGGCCATCGGCCTGGCCTACTACGCCGACGGCCAGATGGCCCAGGCCCTTTCCTTCTTCAACCTGGCCCTGGAGTCTGCCCCCGAGGAAGCCCGTCTGATGGGCAAGGAGTCGGTCTATTTCTACAAAGGCGCTACCCATTTCTACCTGCACCAGTTCCCCCAGGCCGTGGAGGCCCTGCAGGAAGCCATCCGCATCGCCCCGGACCTCTATGCAGCCCACCACAACCTGGCCATAGCCTACAGTGCCAACTGCGACCTGGACGCCGCCCTGCGGGAGGCCGACGAGGCCCTGCGCCTGAAGCCGGAGAGCGGCGACACGTACTACTTCCGCGGTGTGCTCCTGATGGCCCAGAACCGCTGGGACGAGGCAGCCGAGGCCCTGGTGAAGGCGGCGGAACTGCTGCCCGACAACGCTGCCATCCAGGCCGCCCTGGGCCAGACGTACGAGACCTTGGGGCGTGCGGACGAGGCCGCGGCCGCAAACCAGAAGGCAGCGAGCCTGGCTGAGGCGAACCTGAAGGGGAAGGCGAACGACCCGCAGGCCATGGCCGCGCACGCCGACATCCTGGCAGGCCAGGGGAAGCCAGAAGAGGCCATTGAGGAGTACAAGCGGGCCATCCAACGGGCCGAGGCCCTCGGGTTCCGCCCCGACCGCCTGGCCTGGCTCTACCGCTCCCTGGGCAGGGTCTACCTGGACCTGGAGCGCTGGACAGAAGCGGTGGAGGCGTACGAGCAGGCCGTGGCCCTTTCCCCTGGCCTCTCCACCGACCACTCGTCCCTCGGCATAGCCTACCAGCACCTGGAGCAGTACGACCAAGCCGTGGCCGCCTACCAGGAGGCGCTGGCCCTCCTCCCCTGCGACGCCAACACCCACGACCTGCTGGGCGCCCTCTACCGGCAGTTGGGCCAGGTGGACGAGGCGCTGCGCGAGTACCAGGAAGCGGTGCGCTATGCACCGGACGACTTCACCGCCTGGCACGCCATCGGCCAGATCCTGGAGGAGCGCGGGGAGGTGGACGAAGCGAAGGCGGCCTACGAGAAGGCCGTGGCCGCCGGCGAAGCCTACCTGAAGCGCAACCCCCGCGACGCGGCGGTCACGTACACCTTGGGCCTCATGTACCTCTTGCTGGGCGACACGGATCGGGCCATCGCCCTCCTGCAGAAGGCCGTGGCCCTGCACCCGGACGCCGACGGCCACCACGCTCTGGGCAACGCCTACTCCCAAGCCGGGGAGTACGAGAAGGCCCTGGCCGCGTACCAGGCCGCCCTGGCGGCCGACCCGCAGCGCGTGGCCAGTTGGGTCTCCCTGGGCGACACCTACGACAAACTCGGCCGCACGGAGGAAGCCATCGCCGCCTACCGCCAGGCGCTGGCCCTGCAAGAGGACGCTGACGTGCACGCCTACCTGGGGATGATGCTGGAGAAGCAGGGGAAGGCGGACGAGGCCGAGGCCGAGTACAAGGCTTCCCTCCGGCTGAAGGACAACGCCCTGGCCCACTTGGGCCTGGCTGGCCTCTACGAGCGCTCCGGCCGCACCGAGGAGGCTGTCGGGGAATACAAAGCCGCCCTCCCCCTCACCCAGGACCCGGGGATCGCAGCCAACATCCACCTCACCCTGGCCCGCCTCTACCAGCAACTGGGCCGCTCCGAAGAGGCCCTGGGCGAGTACGCGGCTGCCCTGGCGCTCCTGACGGAGGACCCCAAGTTGGATAGCCTCCGGGTGACCGTGGCCTCCGCGCTCATGGAGGCCTGCCGGCTGGAGGAGGCCCTCGCCGTCCTGCAACCCGCGCTGGGGAGGGAAGGGGCCAAGCCCACCCTGGAAGTCCTGTGGGCGCAGGCGTTGGTGTACGGAGCCCTGGGCAAGGATGCGGAAGCCGCCGCTGTGTATGCCACCTTGCTCCGGGAATACCCAGACGCCGTGGCCGTCCACTACCTGGCGTCGTGGTTCGCCTACCAGCAGGGCCGGCTGGACGAGGCGATAGGGGAGATGCGGAAGGCAACGGACCTGGACCCGACCTTCTTCCCTGCCTGGAGAGACCTGGGGTACCTGCTGGACGTGCAGGGCGACCTGGCCTCCGCTACATCGGCCTACTCCAAGACGCTGGAGATCCTCCCCTCGCACGTCAACGCCTGGCTGGGCCTGGGGGAGATCGCCCTGCAGGAGGGGGAGCCAGAGGTAGCCCTAGCGAGGTTCCAGGAGGCCCTGCGGCAGTACCCGGAGTTCGTCAAGCGGGTGCAGGACGGCCTGCAGACGGGCCTCATCAGCATCCACCTGGACCTCGCCCTGGCCTACGAGCGGCTGGAGCGCGCCGACGACGCGGCGCGGGAACTGGCAGCGGCGCGGGAGTTGGCCGAAGCGGTGGCGGCCAAGGCTCCCACCAACGCCCAGGCCCAGTTCCAACTGGCCGCTGCCTACTGGGTCTCCGGGGAGGTTCAGAAGGCCCAGGCATCCCTCGCCCAGGCGGTGCGCTGCAACGCCTCCCTGGCCGCTCAGTGGGAGCGGCTGGAAAAGAGGTTCGCCCTGCTGCGGGCCGGCCCGTGAGCCGCGCCCTTCCCCCCAGAGACCCTCCCATTTGACAAGCCGGGCCGTCGCGTCTATACTAAGGGCTTGCCACCCAACTTGACCGCTTGGGGAGGTATGGTATAATTTGATCGGGAGGCCGACGTAGCTCAACCGGCAGAGCAGCGGTTTTGTAAACCGCGGGTTGCGGGTTCAAGTCCCACCGTCGGCTCCTGGGCCCGGGGAAACGGGCCCCGCGCGTGAGCGCTTCAACGTGGGCAGGTACCCAAGTGGCCAAAGGGGACTGACTGTAAATCAGTTGGCTGACGCCTTCGGGGGTTCGAATCCTCCCCTGCCCACCTCGCAACGGATGACAGGCCTCGCCGCTGAGGCTGGCGTCCTTGCGGTTGCCGTGTTCGGAAGGTCGCCCACGTAGCTCAGTCGGTAGAGCAACGCCTTGGTAAGGCGTAGGCCACCGGTTCAAGTCCGGTCGTGGGCTCCAAGGCTTTCATGTCCACTCAGCGCCCTGGCGGCCTGAGGCAGAAGGAATGAGGAGGTTCTTGCAATGGCCAAGCCGAAGTTTGAGCGGACGAAGCCCCACGTGAACGTGGGGACGATTGGGCACATTGACCATGGGAAGACGACGCTGACTGCGGCCATCACCAAGGTGCTGTCGCTGAAGGGGTTGGCG
>DAOTYM010000020.1:0-5738 GCA_034434775.1 Anaerolineae bacterium
GCAGAAGCGGGCGTGGTGGACGCCGGAGGGAAGGGCCTCGCCATCATTTTGGAGGGGATGTTGAGACAACTACAGGGAGAGCAGAGGGCCCGCCCGGCAGCCACCGAAGCCGCCCCTGCCCTGGGGCCTGGACCTGCCCCCAAGGACCAGGGGTACGGCTACGACGTGCAGTTCATCCTCCAGGGAAGGGCGCTGGACCTGCCGCGCATCCGCGAGGCCATCTCGGCTATGGGGGATTCGGTGCTGGTGGTGGGCGACGAACGGACCATCAAGGTGCACCTGCACACCCTGGACCCGGGCCGGCCCCTCAGTTATGCCGCCCAGTGGGGCGTCATCGGCGACGTGGTGGTGGAGAACCTGGAGCAGCAGGTGGCCGCCTTCACGGCGCCGCGCCCTGACCCCGCGGTGCGGGAGCCACAGCAGGAGGCCGGGATCGGGGTGGTGGTGGTGGCACGGGGCGAGGGGATGGCCCAGGTCTTCCAGAGCCTGGGGGCCACGGCCATCGTCCCTGGGGGGCAGACCATGAACCCCAGCACCGAGGAACTCCTCCAGGCCATTGAGAGCCAGCGCGCTGGGGACGTCATCGTCCTGCCCAACAACGCCAACGTCTTCCTCGCCGCGCAACAGGCCCAGGCTCTCTCCAAGAAGAACGTGCGCGTCGTCCCCACGCGGAGCATGCCAGAGGGGATCGCCGCCCTGCTGGCCTTCAACTACCAGGCCGACCTGGAGACCAACGTGCAGGTCATGGCAGAGGGGATGAAGCACGTGCGCACGGGCGAGGTGACCACTGCGGTCCGCGAGGCCCAGTTCAACGGCATCCAGGTGAGGGAGGGGCAGGTCATCGGCCTTCTGGATGGCATCCTCGCCACGGCTGGCGCCACCTACGAGGAGGTGGTCGTGGACCTGCTCCGCCGGATGGAGGCCGGACAGGCGGAGATCATCACCATTTACTATGGGGAGGACGTCTCCGAAGAGGAAGCGCAGAGGCTCCAGGACCTCGTCCGCCAGGAGTTCCCCCAGCAGGAGGTGGAACTGGTGGCCGGGGGCCAGCCCCACTACCCCTTCATCCTTTCTGTGGAATAGGGAGCCCGAACAGCGCGGCGGACATCCGTTCCGATGGAGAGTTGGCATATGGCGGAACTTCGGATCGTGACCGATAGCGCGGCCAGCATCCCACCCCAGAAGGCCAGGGAATGGGGCGTGGAGGTGCTCCCCCTGCGAGTGCACCTCGGCGATGAGGTGTACCGGGAGGGCATGGACATCCAGCCCCAGAAGTTCCTGGAGAAACTCTCGGCCACGGATACGGTGCCCACGGTCTCCCCACCCCCGGTGGAGGAGTTCGTGGCCGCGTACGGCCGCCTGAGCCGCACCACGGAGGAGATCCTCTCCATCCATGTCTCCCGCCACATCTGCGACGTCCTGCCTGTGGCGCGGCAGGCCTCCCAGGAGTTCCTGGGCCGCTGCCGCATCACCGTGATGGATTCCATGGTCTTTGACCTGGGCCAGCGCATCCTGGTGGAGCGGGCTGTGCGCGCGGCGCGCGCCGGCCTGGAGGTCCAGGAGGTGGTGCGCGTCGTGCGGGGCCTCATCCCCCGCCTCTACGCCATCTTCTTCACCGAGAACCTCAACTACCTGGAGCGGGGGAAGCGCCTCGGCCCGGCCCAGGCCATCCTGGGGACCATGCTGGGCATCAAGCCCATCCTCACCCTGGAGGATGGCGACATCCTCCCCCTGGAAAAGGTGCGCACCCGGGAGCGGGCCCTGGAGAAACTGACCGAATTCGTGGCCGAGTTCTCCGAGGTGGAAGAGATCGCCATCCTGCAGGGTGGCTCCCCGGAGGATGCCCAGGCGCTGCGGGAGATGCTGGCGTCCATCCTGCCGGGGCACGAGATCCCCATCGCCACGTACGGACCCAGCCTGGCCGTCCACCTTGGCCCCAGGGCGATGGGCGTGGTCGTCTTTGAGGGCGAGTGAGGAAGCGCTTCCACGCCCCACGGGCTGCTTTGTCCGGGCTCGCCCCGGTTCCCAAAGCAGCCTCATCTGAAGGAACGCCATGGCGAATTCGCTGGAGAAACTGCTCAAGATCCTGAACCTGGAAGAAGAACAGCAGTACGCCAACAAGGCGGTCATTGGCGGCCTGGACCGGTTTGCCGCCCACTGGGAGGCAGAGGCCCTGGCCGAACTCCCCGGCGCGGCCGACCAGACCCGCGTGCAGGCCATTGCCCACCTCCTGCGCGGCTACCCCGCCCTGGAGAGCACGGAGGCGCGCCGGGCCAGCATCGCCCAGATGCGGAAACTGGCGGCGGACATGGGGCGTCCCGAAGCGCCCCCAGAGCCCCTCGTCGCAGAGGAGCGGGCCGCCTACCTCCCCGAAGGACGGCCCGAGGCTCCCCCGGAGGGGGAGAGGAAACCCGCCCCCCAGAAGCCGGGACGCCGCCCCGAACGGGAGGTCCGCCGCTCCCAGAGCGGCCTGGATGCGCCGGTCACCCGCCTGCCGGGCATCAGCGTGGGGTACGCCAAGCGGCTGCAGAAGTTGGGCGTCCACACCGTGCGCGACCTCCTCTACCTCTTCCCCCGCCGCTACGAGGACTACACCGCCCTGCGCCCCATCGGCGAACTGCGGTACGGGGAGGAAGTCACGGTCATCGGCAACATCTGGGACGTCCAGTCCCGCCAGAGCCGCTCGGGGATGCCGGTCATCACGGCCATCGTCGCCGATGCCACCGGCACCATTGAGGCTGTCTGGTTCAACCAGCCTTTCCTGACCCGGACCCTGCGTCCCGGACGCCAGATCGTCCTCAGCGGCAAAGTGGACCAGTTCCTGGGCCGGCTGCGCCTGGTCTCCCCGGCCTGGGAACCCCTGGACAAGGAACTCATCCACACCGCCCGCCTCGTCCCGGTCTACCCCCTGACCAAGGGGATCAGCGCCAAATGGCTGCGCCGCCTCATCAAGACGGCCATTGACTTCTGGGCCGAGCGGATCGGCGACCCCTTGCCGGAGGAGGTGCGCCGCAGCCTGGGCCTGATGGACATGGAACAGGCGCTGCGCCAGATCCACTTCCCGGACAACTGGGCCATCCTGGAAGAGGCGCGCCGACGCCTGGCCTTTGACGAGTTCCTGATCATGCAACTGCGCATGCTCCGGCTGAAGCGGGCCTGGCAGACGCAGCCTGGCCGGGCCCTCCCGGTCCAGCCGGAGTGGATAGAGGGGTTCGCGGCCGCGCTCCCCTTCCCCCTGACGGGGGCCCAGCGCCGCGCCCTGGAGGAAATCTGCCGCGACCTCTCGCAGGCGCGCCCCATGAGCCGGCTCCTCCAGGGGGATGTGGGGTCCGGCAAGACGGTGGTCGCCGCTGGGGCCATGCTCTTTGCCGTGGCCAACGGGGCCCAGGCCGCGGTCATGGCTCCCACCGAAATCCTGGCCGAGCAGCACTTCCGCAACCTCTCCCGCCTCTTCGCCGAGCGGGAGATGCACAAGGTCGTGGGCCTGGACCGGCCGATCCGCCTCAGCCTGCTCACTGGGCGCCTCACCGAGGCGGAGCGGGAGGAACGCTACCGGGAACTGCGGGAAGGTCTGGTGGACATCGTCATCGGCACCCACGCCCTCATCCAGGAGGGCGTGGCCTTCCACAACCTCGGCCTCGCGGTCGTGGACGAGCAGCACCGCTTCGGGGTGGCCCAGCGGGCCTCCCTGCGGCAGAAGGGGTACAACCCCCACGTCCTGGTCATGAGCGCCACCCCCATCCCCAGGAGCCTCGCCCTGACCCTCTACGGCGACCTGGACATCTCTGTCATTGACGAGATGCCCGCCGGCCGCCGGGAGATCAAGACCTACTGGCTCCTGCCCCAGGAGCGGGAACGGGCCTACAGTTTCATCCGGCGGCAGGTGCAGGAAGGCCGACAGGCGTTCATCATCTACCCCCTGATTGAGGAGTCGGAGGCCATCCAGGCCCCGGCCGCGGTGGAGGAGTTCCAGCGCCTGCGCACGGAGGTCTTCCCCGACCTGCGCCTGGGCCTCCTGCACGGCAAGATGAGTTCGGCCGAGAAGGAAGAGACCATGCTGGCCTTCCAGCGGGGCGAGTTGGACGTCCTCGTCTCCACCCCCGTGGTGGAGGTGGGCATAGACGTGCCCAACGCCACGGTCATGCTCATTGAAGGGGCCGAACGCTTCGGCCTGGCCCAACTGCACCAGTTCCGCGGCCGGGTGGGCCGGGGCGAGCACCAGTCCTACTGCCTCCTCATCGGCGAGCCGGCATCCCAGGAGGCCCAGGAGCGGCTGGAGGCCATCACCCGCACGCAGGACGGGTTCGTCCTGGCGGAGAAGGACCTTCAGTTGCGCGGCCCGGGCGACTTTTTCGGCCTGCGCCAGAGCGGCATGCCGGACCTGCGCGTCGCCCGCCTCGGCGACCTCAAAACCCTGGAACTGGCCCGCCAGCAGGCCGAGCGCATCCTCCTGCAGGACCAAAACTTGCAACGACCGGAGCATGCCATGCTGCGGGAACGGCTGGGTGACCACCTGGAGGAAGTGGACCTGAGTTAGGGCGCAAGGAAGGCTGGCCCGCGTGGGGCGTACGTCTTGTATGCTCCGACTCGGGCCTTCGGTGAGGATGGACATGCACCGCATGCAGAGCGAGGGGGAAAACGGAGGTCAACGATGACAATTGCCGTGTACCCCGGCACCTTTGACCCTGTGCACTACGGACACCTGGACATCGCCACCCGGGCCGCCAAGGTCTTTGACCGCCTGATCATCTCCATCTACGACCGGCCCCTCAAGTCACTCCTTTTCTCAGCCGAGGAACGCCTGCAGATGATGCGCGAGGCGGTGCAGGACCTGCCCAACGTGGAGGTCTGCACCTACTCCGGGCTGACGGTGGACCACGTCAAGGCGGTCGGCGGGACGGTCATCGTGCGGGGCCTGCGGGTGATCTCCGACTTTGAACTGGAGTACCAGATGGCCCTCACCAACAAGAAACTCGCGCCCGAGGTGGAGACCATCTGCCTGATGACCAGCCTGAAGTACGCCTTTGTGAGTTCCAGCACCCTCAAAGAGGTGGCCCTGGCCGGGGGGTGCGTGGACGAAATGGCCCCTCCCCACGTCGTCAGGGCCCTCCAGAGGAAGTTCAAGGAGTTAGGCTCCCAGACGACGGACCGCGTGCGAGTCGTCTCCCTGAGGGATTGAGCAGGCCAGCGCGCCAGGCAAGGAGGACTGCCGGATGGAAGCCATGCAACTGGTAGACCGTTTGGAACGGCTCCTGGTGGAGGGGCTGCACATCCCGTTCACGGCCAACGTCATCGTGAACGAGGAGGAGTGCCTCCGGGTTGTGGACCGGCTGCGCGCTGTCCTCCAGGAGGAGGCTCGCAAGGCCCCCGCAGGGGTCGGCAGCCTGCGGGATGTGGAGCCCGTGGTCGTGGGGCCTGTGCCGCCCCCCATCCCCCCGGAACTGGCCCAACACGACCTGGTCAAGGCGGCCCGAGCCCACGCCGATCAGATCATCGCCGAGGCGATGAAGCAGGCCGAAGACCTCAAGGCCGACGCCGACAACTACGTGCTGGAGGAACTGCGGCAACTCCAGATGCAGTTGGAAGGGCTCCTACGGCGGGTGCGCAACGGCATCCGCAAACTGGAGCAGGAAGGCGCGCTCGCCTCGCGCCGAAGCCGCGAGGAACAGGAAGAGTAGAAGGCATCACCCCCTTGAAGTTCGAGCGGTCCAGCGTCACCAAAGTGCAGCCGCGCCGCC
>DAOTYM010000021.1:0-2994 GCA_034434775.1 Anaerolineae bacterium
CAGTGACCCTCTTCGCCGCGGCCAGCCTGGGGGTGGGGCCGCTCCCCTTCCTGATCGCCGAGATCCTGGCCTCCAACATCGGGGGCACGGCCACCCTCATCGGCGACCCGCCCAACATCCTCATCGGCAGCGCGGCGGGGATAGACTTCCTGACCTTTTCCGCCCACATGACGCCGGTCACGCTCCTCATCCTGCTGGCCTTCCTGGGGCTGGTGCGCCTCTTCTTCGGCAAGGACCTGCGCGGCAGGCGGGCCAGCGCCGCCGACCTGGAGGCTCTGGAGGAGGCAGCCCTCATCACCAACCCCGACCTCCTGCGCAAGGGCCTGATCGTCCTGGCGGCCGTGCTCCTGGGCTTCCTGGCCCACGGCGCGCTGCGCCTGGAGCCGGCCACCGTCGCCATGAGCGGGGCCACGGCCCTCCTCCTGTGGGCTCGCAACGACCCCCACGACGTGCTGCAGGACATTGAGTGGACCACCCTCTTCTTCTTCATCGGGCTTTTCATCACGGTGGAAGCCGTGGTGAAGGTGGGGATCATCGCGGCGGTGGCCCGGGCTGCCCTCCGGCTCACCGGCGGCAACCTGCGCCTGACTTCCATGTTGCTCCTGTGGCTTTCGGCCCTGGTCTCCGGCGTGGTGGACAACATCCCCTACACCGCCACGATGGTCCCCGTGGTACGGAGCCTGGGGGAGACCATGCCAGTGATGCCCCTCTGGTGGTCGCTGGCGCTGGGGGCTTGCCTGGGGGGCAACGCCACCTTGGTGGGGGCTTCGGCCAACGTGGTGGTGGCCAGCCTGGCCGAGCGGAGCGGCCACCCCATCCGCTTTGGGGAGTTCCTGCGCTACGGCGTGGCGACGACCGTCGTGTCGCTCGGGGTGGCGAGCCTCTACCTCTGGGTGCGCTACCTCCTGTAAAGCGCCCCTCCCGCGTGTCATCCCTGGCGCAAGCGCCCGGCGCGGGGGCTAGGCCGCCCTCCCTGGCGGGGTGCGTACGGCTCCACGTTCAGTTCCACGATGCGGCAGAGGCGGGTGTCGTCCAGCCGCCGCCGGAGGCGCTCGTCTATCTCCTCCAGCGGCGCGCTGCTGGTGATGACCGTCGGCAGGCGGGCGTGGTAGCGGCGGTTGAAGAGTTGGTTCAGTTTCTCCCGGGCCCAGGGCGTGGCGCTCTCCGTGCCCAGGTCGTCCAGCACCAGGAAGGGGGCGTTGCGGATCTCGTCAAACCGCTTGTCGTACCGCGCCGGGTTGGCCGGGTTAAAGGTGGCCCTCAGGTGGTCCAGGAGGTCGGGCACCATGATGAACAGGACCAAGTGGCCGGCCTGGGCCAGGTGGTTGGCGATGGCGGCCGCGAGGTGGGTCTTGCCGGTGCCATAGGGGCCGCGGATGAAGAGCCACCCTTCCGGGCGCTCCGCGTAGGCCCGCGCCGCCTCAAAGGCCGCCTGGAGGACCTCCCGCTGCCTGGCCGACAGGTTGGGCCGGTGCACCTCAAAGGTCTCAAAGGTCAGGTCCCCCACCAGGTGGAGCGTGGAGAGTTCCGAGCGGTGGGCGTCAAAGGGCTGGCGGTAGTCCGGGGCGCGGATGATGACGTGGGTCGTCAGGTCCGAGTCCACCAGGCGGGAGCGGATGCGCGGGTCCAGGTCGGTGATGGGCTGGTTGGTGGTGAACACGGTGGGCTTGCGGGCGTTGTACCGGTAGTTGATCAGTTGGTACAGTTTCTCCTGGGCCCAGGGCGAGGGGCTCTGGGTCCCCAGGTCGTCCAGGATGAGGATGGGCACCGTGCGCACCGCCTCAAACCGCTCGTCAAAACTGACGCTGCTCCCCGGCGCGTAGGCTGCCCGCAGGTGGTCCAGGAGGTCAGGCACGACGACGAAGAGGACCGTCCGCCCCTGGCGGATGCAGTGGTTGGCGATGGCGGCCGCCAGGTGGGTCTTGCCGCAGCCGTAGGGGCCTTCCAGGAGGAGCCACCCCTCTGGGTGCTCGGCGAAGGTGCGGGCTGTGCGGTAGGCGACCTCCAGGCTTTTCTGTTGGTCGGGGAGGAGGTGCCCCCGGCCTTCCACGTGGAAGGTTTCAAAGGTCATGTGGGCCAGGAGGCTCAGGTCGCTGGCCTCCTGCAACTGCTGCAGGCGCCGGGCCTCCAGTTCGGCCTGGCGGCAGCGACAGGGGAAGAGTTTCCCGAAGTCGGGGTGCCCCACGGGGAGGTCGCGACGCACGTACCCCAGCCCGTGGCAGATGGGGCAGCCCTCCTTGCCCGGCCCGGCGGGTGGGGGCTCCCTCTGGGCGTCCCGCTTCTCCCCCTCCGCTGGCTCTTCCGTTCCTGGCCACTGGCGCAGGACCTCGCCGACCTTCTTCATCCCTCGCCTCTCTCCCCTTCGTCCTTGCCCTCGCGGGCCCACCGTTCCAGGATGGCACGCACGTAACTCCAGCGCCGCGCGTTGCGGCGCACCGCCAGGAGGAAGGCTTCCTCAATCCAGGCCCAGGGGTAGGTTTCCTCGGCCTCCTGCAGTTCGTCCACCAGGAGGGGAGGCACGAGGCCAATGTTCTGCTCGTAGAGGGCGAAGATGCGCCCTGGCTCCGACGTCCACGAGGCGGCGGGGAGCGCCGGGACCTCCAGGCGGAGGCGGCCGGCCTCCAGGTCCCGCGCCCACTGCCGCCCCTTCTCGGAGTTCAGGACGTAGCACTCCACTTCCTGGTCGCCCGCCCGCCCCACCAGCCGCAGGAGCGTGCCCCGGGCCACGGCCCGCTCCAGGCCGGCCCAGAGGGCTGTCTTCCCCGTCTCTACCTCGCTCTCCAGGGCCTGCAGCACCACCGGGTTCGCCTCCAGTTCCTCCCGGGTGAAGAAGCGGGGCTCGCCTTGCTTGCGGTTGAGGGCCCAGAAGGCGAAGAGGGTCACCTTCAGTTCAGCCAGGTCGTCCATGGCGGGCAGGACCTCGCGGAAGAACTGCTCCGGCAGGAGGACGATGGGGACCTTGCCCCCCACGAAGCCGCGAAAGGTGGCCATCTC
>DAOTYM010000022.1:0-2348 GCA_034434775.1 Anaerolineae bacterium
CAGGACGTCGGTGGCCGGGAAGTCGGTGGGGGAGTTGTCCCAGGCCAGGAAGCGCAGGACCCGCGCGTTGAGGGCCTGGAAGCCCGAGGTGGGGTCGGTCACCCGCTTGCGGAGGGCCAGGGACGCCACCTGCCGGAAAACCCACGTCCCCGCCTGGCGGAGCCAGCCGGCGTGGTACTCCATCCGCCCCAGGTAGCGGGAGCCCACAGCCACGTCGGCCTGGCCGCCCTCCACCGCGGCCAGGAGGGCTGGGATGTCCTGGGGGTCGTGCTGGCCGTCCGCATCCATGAGGACGGCGAAGTCGTACCCCCGCTCCACGGCGTAGCGGAAGCCGGTCTGCACGGCTCCGCCGTACCCCAGGTTGCAAGGGTGCCGCAGCACTACCGCGCCGAGAGCCTGGGCGCGGGCCGCCGTGTCGTCCCGGGAGGCATCGTCCACCACCACCAGGTCCACCGGGCCAACGGCGCGGCGCACCTCGTCTATCACGCCCTCAATGTTGGCCGCCTCGTTGTAGGCCGGCATGAGGATAACCCAGCGACTGCGTTCCCCTGCCATGTCCACCGTACCCTGCGCTGCTCCACCTCACCGTGCTGGCACGAACTCCGCCTCCCCCACCACGACCAGCGACTGCCCGATGGGCGGGCGCATCCGCCCCTCCAGCCACGCCAGGGGCGGCACCACCAAGCGGTCGTAGAACAAGATGGACGCCCTGGAGGTCTCCCCTCCGCCGGACCACTTCTGCAGGAGGCGGGCCAGCCAGCCCACGCTGTTGAAATAGAACCGGTCCGTCACGCGGAAGCCCGTCGCCCCCAACTTCCGCTCCAGGTCCCCGAAGGTGTAGCGCCGGTAGTGGCCCACCAGCCGGTCGTGCTCTCCGTAGAGCATGGGCGAGGCCGGTGCGAAGACAACCACATTGCCCCCCTCCCCCTCCAGGATGCGGTGGATGTTGCGGAGGGCGGTCAGGTCGTCCTCAATGTGCTCCAGGACGTTCAGGCAGACCACCGTATCTATGCCGCGCCCCGCCAGGGCCCGGGCCAGGTCCAGGTCGCAGATGTCCCCCTCCACCACCTCCACGGACGGCACGCCGCGGAACTGCTCCCGCAGGGCGCGCAGGCACGCTGGCTCCGGCTCCAGGGCTATCACCTTCTGCACCTGCGGCATCCGGATCAGAAGGCGGGTGATGTCCCCCAGGCCAGCCCCCACCTCCAGGAGCACCTCGCCCAGGTAGGGCGCAATGGTCTGCACCCGCCACTGGTTGTACCGCGCCGCGTTCCCCTGCACCTCCAGTTCGTGGACCGCGCTCCCCAGGCCCGTCGGCTTCCCTTCTCCTCTCTTCGCCATGCCTGCACCTCGTCAGCGCGGGGCGTACACCCTCTGCCCCGCCACTTCCGCTACAACCTGGTACCGCTCCTCAATGGCGGCCAGCATCTCCGGCGTCCAGTTCCAGGCGGCGATGTCCGGCTGGATGACGATGAGGGCGAACTCGCCCCGCCGGATCTGGTCCACGAAAGGCCCCTGGTCCCACAGCCCCCTCCGCACGAGGCTCGTGTGCCCGTAGGTCTGCCAGATGGGGTCCTGCCCCTTGAGCACCAGGTAGGCTGTGGCCGCATCGGCCACCACGGGGCCCTTGGCTCCTCCAATCCACCGCTCCAGTTCCCGGCCCTCCGCCACCATTTCCCGGTAGTGCCACAGTTTCGGCAGGAGCCCCTGGGCCACAGAAAGGCCTCCCACCACCTGCAGGGCGAGCAGCGCGGCCAGCAGCCCCCGCCCCCACGCCTCCGGCAGGCCCTCCCTTCGGGCCTGGCCCCAGACCAGCCCCGCCACCCACGCCAGAGCCGCGCAGAACTCCAGGAGGTAGTTCACGTGCGCGCCCGTCTTGCCGGCCAGGAGAACCGTGGCCCCGGCCCCCACGAGGTACAGCCAGGGCATGTCCAGCCGCCTTTCCGCCAGCCGCAGCGCCAGGAAGAAGAGCGCCAGCCCTACCAGGACGGGCAGCGTCCGCACCACCCGCAGGACCCAGGAGAGAGCCACGGCCGGGTGGTAGTCGTCCTTGGGCACCACCACGGTGTTGAAGTAGAAGCCTCCATCGGTCCAGGCGTTGAGGGCGAGGAAGAGGGCCACCACGACCAGGGCCAGGGCGGCAGCCAGAGCGACGGCCCTCTTGCGCTCCCCCTGGAAGAAGAGCCCTCCGTAGGCGGCCAGCGGCCCCGCCAGCAGGTTGGACTGGCGGGTGTACCCCGCCACCAGGAAGAAGAGCACCGACACCGGCCCGCCCCACCCCCGGCCCCGCGTCTTCCACACGGTGGCCACGCCGGCCAGGCTCATGAGGAGGGCCCAGGCATCGCTCC
>DAOTYM010000023.1:0-6133 GCA_034434775.1 Anaerolineae bacterium
TACAAAGGTGCCAGCAGGCAATGGAGGAGGCGTACCGAGGGCACGGAGAAAGCCCGCCAGGCACCGGGGACGTACCGATACCCCAACCTACAGATCAGGTTCAAGGCCCCATCCCGCAAGGCGGCCAGGGCAGGCCCTATCTTCCACCCAGGCTACCGGTCCTCCCCGTAACTCACATCGCGCACCCAGAACACCCGGTTCTCTATCCCCCAGTGCCCCCGCAACCACCTCTGCACCCGCTCCAGCGTCGCTCACTCCACTCTATCACCAAAGCCTTCCAGTCCTTCCGGCCCCTGAGAGACACATCCTCCGCAGGGACCTTTCCTCCTTCCAGGGTCCTCAAGAGCAGCATGGCACGATCCCTGCCAAAGGGAACCCCCGCCCCTTTCCCCTCTCCTCTCCGCATGAGTAGAGGCCGGTAGGGGCGATTCATGAATCGCCCCTACAATCCCTCGCCCACGCTGCCTGCGGCGGTTCCCCTCCTCCCGGAGGTGGGTGATGTTGCCCGCCGCAGGAGGGGGCCAAATGTCAGGGTTTTCCCGGCTTGCTGTCTGGCACAGAGGGGGCTTTCGCGGTACAATGGAAGTGCAAGCGTCGGCAGGCAGGTGGTAGAACTTCCTGAGGAGGGACGGACATGCCCATTTTGGATCGGATTGCCACCCTTTTGAAGGCCAACATCCACGACCTTCTGGACAAGGCCGAGGACCCCGAGAAGATGGTCTACCAGCTTCTGCGGGAGATGGAGGAAGAGCGCGATAAGGCCAAGGAGCAGGTGGCCGAGGCGATGGCCCAGGAGAAGAAGATGGAGCGGGACCTCCTGGCCGCCCGCGCCCTCGCAGAGCAGTGGCATGCGAAGGCCGCCGCGGCCCTGCGCGCCGGCGACGAGGCCCTGGCCCGGGAGGCCCTGGCTCGCAAACTGGCCCACCACAAGCGCGCCGAGGCGCTCCAGAAGGCCCTGGAAGAGCAGACCGAGGCCGTCACCCGGCTCAAGGAGCAACTGCATGCCCTGGAAGCCAGGATTGAGGACGCCAAGCGCGAGAAGGACGTGATCCTCGCCCGACGCAAGCGGGTGCAGGCCGAGCAGGAAATCCGCAGGACCCTCTCCACCCTGACCTACGCCGAGGACGCCTTTCGGGCCTTTGAGCGCATCAAAGAGAAAGTGGAGGATCAGGAACTGGTCCTGGAGGCCCTGCGCGACCTGGAGGCAGAGGCCGGGAAGGAGGCCCGCTTCACGGAACTGGAAGCAGACCAGGACCTGGAGCGAGAACTGGCCGCCCTCAAGGCTGAACTGGGCGGGGGAGCCCCAGCCTCGTGAGGAATCTGTAGGGGCGATTCGTGAATCGCCCCTACAATCCCTCGCCCACGCTGCCTGCAGCTGTTCCCTCCCTCTCCGCATGCGGACCTCACCTCTACCAGGGGGATGGAGTGAGGTCGGTAGGGGGCAATTCATGAACTGCCCCTACAGAGCCGCGGGTGAGGTCCGCGCGGGCGAGGCGTGTCTCGCCCCTCTTCTGAAACGGCCCGCTTTGCCCTCTCCTCCAAAGCAGGGTATAATGTTGTCAGATGTCATTTCCACGAGCCTGGCGACCAGATTTCAAAGGAGGTTGTGAAATGGAATTCCTGACCACCCTCGGCGTCATCGTCGTCGTCTTCATCTACCTGCTCTTCTCAGCGGTCAAGATCGTCCAGGAGTACGAGCGGGGCGTCATCTTCCGGCTTGGCCGCCTGGTGGGGGCCAAGGGGCCCGGCCTCTTCTTCATCATCCCCATCGTGGACCGCATGGTCAAGGTGGACCTGCGCACCGTCACCCTGGACATCCCCTCCCAGGAGGCCATCACCAAGGACAACGTGACCGTCCGGGTCAACGCCGTGGCCTACTTCCGCGTCATCAGCCCCACCGATGCCATCGTGAACGTGGAGAACTACAAACAGGCCACCTGGCAGATCGCCCAGACCAGCCTGCGGTCCGTCCTGGGGCAGTCGGAACTGGACGAACTCCTCACCCACCGGGAGGCCATCAACCGGAGGCTCCAGCAGATCATTGACGAGGCCACCGAGCCCTGGGGCATCAAGGTGAGCATCGTGGAGATCAAGGACGTGGAACTGCCCGACGCCATGAAGCGCGCCATGGCGCGTCAGGCCGAGGCGGAGCGGGAGAAGCGGGCCAAGATCATCCACGCCGAAGGCGAACTGCAGGCCGCCCAGACCCTCCGCGATGCGGCCAACACCATCGCCACGGCCCCCGCCGCCATCCAACTGCGCTACCTGCAGACCCTCACCGAGATCGCCGTGGAGAAGAACTCCACCATCATCTTCCCGGTGCCCATTGACTTCCTGCGGGTCTTCCTGAGGCCCGAAGGCTCCGCCCCATCCCAGCCCTCTGCACCGGCTGGGGAAGCCTAGGCACTTCTGGCCTCCTCCTGCCTTCAACTCCCTCTCCGGGCCGGAGAGGGCCAGGGGGCAGGGGAGAGGTCAGCCTCTGAGCCTCTGGGGGAAGCACGAGGGGCGGGCGCATGGGGCCCGCCCCTCCAAACTCCCTTGGACTGAGTACTACGCCACGGTGGTTCTTGGCGATATGTAATCCTGGGTAGGGGCGCACGGCCGTGCGCCCCTACTTACATGAGACTGCAACCGTGACCTGCACGGCCGAAAACGGAATTTTTTATTGTGGTCCAGCACTGAGGACCGCTTCTCGGCAGGGCCTTAGGAGCCCTTCGCCCGGAAGCCCTGGGCGAACAGGCGGTATCCGGAGACCGCCATCCCCTCCGGCACCTGGACCTCCAGGGTGAACGTCCCTCGTCCCCCTGGCTCCAAGGTCAGGGGGTCCACGTCGGCCAGGGCCATGGCCACGATGGCCTCTTCCTCGCCCGCGTACAGGGTGCAGACCACCTCCACCTTCTCCGCGGGGAAGGTGGCCTGGTTCACCACCTCACCCTTGATCCGGTACTTCCCTCCGCCGAGGTCCTCTGCCTCGTGGACCGGCACGGCCACCTCCGGCGAGAACTCCAGCACCTCCGCCCCCACAGGCTGCGCCGCCACGCGGACGGCGAACCGATCCCACGGCACTGGAGCCTCCCGCAGGACCACCTCAAACGGGCTCCGCGCGCCGGGCCCCAAGAGCCGCCGCGCCACCAGCCCAGGCTGTTGGAACACCACTTCTCCAGAGGCATTGTACAGAGCCAGTTCCACCTGGGGGTCTGCCAGCAGGCCGGAGGAGTTGTTGAGGACCTCGCCCAGGAGGCGGAAGGGCGTTCCCTCGCCTCCGGGCAGGTAGCGGATCTGGAGGATGTTCAGGTCCTGGGAGGACGCTTCCGTCACGGCAGGCCCTCGCACCGCCTCCCCACCCGGCTGGGGCGAGCGGGCCTGGGTCTCTACCACGGCCGCCGTTGGAGTCGGAGCTACCTGCTGTGGCCGCATCACCGCCAGGTAGCCCACGATCCCCACGAGCCCGCACAGGGCGGTGAAGAGGAGCGCCAGGATGAGCCACTGGACTCCCCCCACGCGCCGCGCGGCGCGGCCAGCCGCCTCCTCGGGCGCAGGTTCCTCGGCCAGCGCCCCGGCGCGCAGTTCCTCCACGATGCTCGGAAAGAGGCGCGGTGCTCCCTCTGAAGGCACGCCGCCTTCCTCTGCTTCCACTTCCTCCTCGCGCTCCCTCGTGGGCACCGCGGGCTCCCGCCCTTCCAAGCGCCTCCGCAGCCAATCCGCGCCCTCGCCAGCCCCTGGCCTGGGCCCCGGCAGGAGGGCCGGGACCTCCTCTTCGGGCTCTGGCTCCGGGGGCGCGGGAATGGTGATCCCCACCTCGGGCACTTCTGGCGCTTCCTCTGGCCGGGTTTCGGCCCTCTCCTCCCGACTCGCCTCAGGCGCGGGCTTCGGCTCCAGGCCCCTGGGTTCAGGGACCGCCGCCTTGGAGGCTTCTTCGGCCTCCTGCTGCTGGAACCAGGCCAGCCCTGCCCGGGCGCGGGCGTTGTGGGGGTTCTTGGCCAGGACACGCCTCAGGCACCAGATGGCCTCCTGGCGGTCCAGGGTCAGGCCAGCCTTCCAGAGGAGGGCCGCTTCGTGGTCCGGGTCCTCCTGGAGGGCCTGCTCCAGGTACTCCAGCGCCAGGAAGCGGTCGCCGCGCTTCGCGGCCTCTATCGCCTCGCGGACCCACTCCGCCGCGGCGCCAGCCCCTCCCTCGCCAACCGGGCCGCTCATCTGTCCTGTCATGGTCCACGCTCCTCATCCTGCCCGCGAACCAGGCCTTGCGCCTCTCCACCCCTATCATACCAGAATTTCACCCCGGGGGCAAACGTTACGTCAAGTGTTTGGCTTCCCCCGGAGCACCTCGGCGAGGTAGCCGCCCAACCCATCCCTGGGCACGAGGCGCGTGTCCCCCTCCCACCGCGCCTTGACCTCCACGCCGCCGGCTTCCAGGCCGCGGCGCGCCACCGTCACCCGCACCGGCACGCCCAGGAGGTCCGCATCCTTGAACTTGACGCCGGCCCGCTCCGGGCGGTCGTCGTAGATCGCCCTCCAGCCCTCCTCGCGCAGCCACCTGTAGAGGTCGTCGGCCACCCCTTCTGCCTCCTCGGCCCCCGGCCCGCCGAGGGTCAGCAGGTACACGTCCGCCGGAGCGACCTCCGCGGGCCAGCAGAGCCCCTCGGCGTCGTGGTGTTGCTCCGCCATTGCGCCGAGGATGGCTTCCAAGTTCAGGTGGCCGGCGCCGGCGGCCCACTGGGCCTCCTTCCCCTCCTCGTCAAGGTAAGGGCTTCCGACGCGCTCCAGCGCCTCCACGCGGGCCAGTTCTGCCGCCTGCACCAGGCGGAGGGCCTCCCCGCAGTGCGGGCAGGGGTCGCCTTCCTCCACGCGGGCGAAATCCACCACCCGGTCGGGCTGGAAATCCCGCCCCGGGTTGACGTGCAGGAGGTGGAACCCCTCGCGGTTGGCACCGGCCACCAGGTTCCGCGCCCGCATGGCCGAGGGGTCAGCCCAGACCGTCACCCCCCGCAGGCCAACGGGCGAGGCATAGCCGGCCACCGCCCCCACCTGGGCCAGTTCCTCCTCCGCGCTGGGCCGGGGCACCTGCCCACCCAGGAGGCGGGCTACCTTTGCCTCGTCCACGGTGCGGTCGCCCCGCAGGACCAGGCAGAGGACCCTCCCTTCCACGGTGTAGAAGACCGCCTTCAACGTCCTGGAGGGCGGCAGGTGCAAGAATGCTGCCAGGTCGGCGATGGTGGTGGCCCCAGGCGTCGCCACAGGCTGCACTGGCTCCAGGGGCTCGTCGGGGGCCTCCGGCCACCCAGGCACAGCCGCCGCCCGCTCTGCCGCGTATCCGCAGGCCTGGCACTCCACCACTTCCCGTTCCCCAGCCGGGTGCGCCCAGGCCAGGAGCCAGGCGGCCCCTCCTCCATTGGCCATCCCCCCTGCGGCCTCCACCCAGCGTCCGTGCAGGCCGAGCCGGGTGAGGAGGCGTTCCCACTCCTCCCGCAGGCCCGCCAGGAAGCGATCTCGCCCTTCCGCCGTCCTCAGCGCGGCGAAGGCCCAGGCTCCGAAGGCCGGGGGGCCGCCGAAGAGCCCTCGCCGCGGCGCGGGGAGGTCCTGCCCCCCTGCGGCCAGGGTGAAGAGCAGGGTCGGCAACTGGCGGTAGGAGCGGATTTCGGCTGCGGCAAGGGCTGCCAGGCCCTGCCAGGGCGCGCTCCACGCCCTTTCGCCGCGGTGAAGGACCTCCACGCCTCCGAGGGCCACCAGGCCCTGGCGTGCCAGGTCCTCCAAGCGCCGCAGGACCTCAGCCCCCCAGGGGAGCCACCATCTGCCCCGCCCGGGGCGCTCCTCCAGGAACCTCCCCCGCAGGAGGAAGGCGTAACCGGGAAAGTCCACCCCCGCCGGCGTCTCCCGCAGGGTCTTGAAGGGCATCTGGGAAAGGCGCATGGGTGCCTCCAGGTGGGTTTCCGGCAACTGGTACAATTCGCCGACTTGTGGTATCATAACACGGCATGGTCAGCATGTCCAGCAACGGAAGGACCCACTCAGGGCTGACTCGTTTTTACAAAGGGAAGACTTTAACGGCTCTTCCGGACGCTAGATGGCACGCCAGGAGGCGTGCCCTACGGTCTGTCACACCGGAAGGCTGTCAGAGTTCTGTAAGAATGAGTCA
>DAOTYM010000024.1:0-5315 GCA_034434775.1 Anaerolineae bacterium
GTGGTCCAACGCCACGTGGTGGAGACGTGGGGGGTGGAAGGCCCGGAGCCGGCCGGGTGAGCGCGCTTGCCCCCCATCCCCATCCTGAGGAGGATGCCGTGTCCCCATCGCCTCTCGTCGGCAGGGAGGCCCTCATGCAGGTGGCCCAGCGGGTCCTCTCGGCCTCCCAAGCGGACCAAACGGAGGTGGTCCTCTGGGCCGAGGACCGGGCCCTCACCCGCTTCGCCAACTCGTCCATCCACCAGAACGTGGCGGAGCGGAACGTCCAGGTGCGGGTGCGGGCGGTGGTGGGCCGGCGGACCGGCGTGGCCACGGGGAACGACTTGCGCCCAGAGGCCCTGGAGCGTCTGGCGGAGACGGCCGTGCGTCTGGCCCGCCTCCAGCCGGAGAACCCCGAGTTCGGATCCCTGCCCAGCCCCGCCCCCATCCCTCCCGTGGAGGCCCTGGACGAGGAGACGCTGGCCCTCACCCCAGAGGACCGGGCGCGGGGCGTGGCCACGGTCTGCCGGTTGGCGGGGGAAGAGGGCCTCGCGGCCTTCGGGGCCTACAGCACGGGCACGGTGGAACTCGCCGTCTGCAACTCCCTGGGGGTGGCTGCCTACTTCCCCACCACCCTGGCCTACCTCACCCTGGTGGTGATGGGCGAGGGGACCTCCGGCCACGCCGAGGGGGCGGCCTGGCAGGTCCGCCAGGTGGACGTGGAGGCCCTGGCCCGGGAGGCCATCGGGCGCGCCCGCCAGGCCCGGAACCCCAGGGACCTGCCGCCCGGATGCTACCCGGTCGTGCTGAACTTCTATGCCGTGGCCGACCTCCTGGAGACCCTGGGCTATGTGGGCTGGGGGGCCCTGGCCTACCAGGAGGGACGCAGTTTCGTCTCCGGCCGCCTGGGCGAGCGGGTGGCGAGCCCTCTGGTCTCCGTCTGGGACGACGGCTTGGACCGGAGCGGCCTGCCCATGCCCTTTGACTTTGAAGGGGTGCCCAAGCGGCGGGTGGACCTCCTGCGGGAAGGCGTGGCAGTGGGCGTGGTGTACGACACCTTCACCGCCGGGAGGGAGGCGGGCCGCCAGTCCACAGGGCACGCCCTGCCCGCGCCCAACCCCGAGGGGCCGCTCCCCACGCACCTCTTTATGGCCCCGGGCGAGGCCACGGTGGAGGAGATGGTCCGCAGCCTGGACCGGAGCGTCTTCGTCAGCCGCTTCCACTACACGGTGCCAGTGCACCGGGAGAAGACGGTCACCACCGGCATGACCCGCGATGGGACCTTCTGGATTGAGCGGGGCGAGATCGCTTACCCGGTGAAGAACCTGCGCTTCACCCAGAGTTACCTGGAGGTGCTGGCCCGCACGGAGCAGGTGAGCCGGGAGACGCGCCTTGTCCCGGGTCCCCTCGGGGGCATCCGGGCCCCGGCCCTCCTGGCTACCGAGTTCCACTTCACCGGCGCCACGGAGTTCTGAGGGGCTCCAGGCTGGCGGTCAGTACCTTGCGCGAAAAAGGGGCGGCCTCCACCCCGGGGTGGGGACGGAGGCCGCCCTTGCGTGTGGGGGAGGTCTCTCGGACGGAAGGGCCTGTGCTTCGGGTTACCCTTCTTTCTGCTGGCTTTCCAGTTTCCGGCGCTCTTCTTCCACCAGGGCCCGGCGCAGGATCTTGCCCACCATGGTCTTGGCCAGTTCCTTGCGGAACTCCACCAGGCGCGGCACCTTGTACTTGGCCAGGTTCTGGCGGCAGTACTCAATGATCTCCTCTTCGGTGGCCGTCTCCCCTTCCTTCAGCACGATGTAAACCTTGACCGTCTCGCCGCGGTACGCGTCGGGGACACCCGCCGCCACGCACTCCTTCACCTTGGGGTGCTGGTAGAGGACTTCCTCAATGTCGCGCGGGTAGATGTTGTAGCCGCCAGCGATGATCATGTCCTTCTTGCGGTCCACAATGGCGAAGTACCCGTCCTCGTCCATGCGGGCGATGTCCCCGGTGTAGAGCCAGCCGTTCCGCAGGACGTTGGCCGTCTCGGTGGGCATGTTCCAGTAGCCCTTCATCACCTGGGGGCCGCGCACCACCAGTTCGCCGATCTCGCCCACCGGCAGTTCCTGCTCGCCGGTGTCCAGGTCCACGATCTTGGCGTCGGTGTCGGGGAAGGGGATGCCGATGGTGCCGATCTTGTTCTTGCCGTAGATGGGGTTGGCGTGGGTGACTGGCGTGGCCTCGCTCAGGCCATACCCCTCCACCAGTTTGGCCCCGGTCAGTTCCTGGAACCTGGTCTGCACCTCCACCGGCAGGGGCGCGGCCCCACTGATGCAGGCCTTGATGGACCGCACGTTGTACTTGTGGACCTCTGGGTAGTTGATCAGGGCCACGTACATGGTGGGGACGCCCGGGAAGAGGCTCGGCTGGTGCTTGTTGATGTTCTCCAGGAGCCCCTTGATGTCCCGCGGGTTGGGGATGAGGAGCATGGCCGAGGCGCAGGCCGTCGCCAGGTTCATGCAGGTGGTCATGCCGTAGGAGTGGAAGAGGGGCAGGGCCGTCAGGACCACTTCGCCCCCTTCCCGGATGTCGGCCATCCAGGCCTTGGTCTGCAGGGCGTTGGCCACCAGGTTGCGGTGCGTCAGTTGTGCGCCTTTGGGGATGCCGGTGGTCCCGCCCGTGTACATGAGGACGCCGGTATCCTCGGGCGTCACCTCCACGGGCTTCGGCTTGGCTGGCGCGTTGTTCACGAAATCCAGGAACCAGTAGGTGTTGGCGTGGCCGGTGATGTCCGCGAAGTGGCCTTCCTTCTTTTCCTTGAGCAGGGTGAACAGGACCCGCAGGAGGGGCGGGAAGTAGTCCTTGATCCTGGCCACGATGACGTGCTTGAGGCCGGCCGCCTCGCGGATGCTGTTCACCGTGTTGTAGAAGGCGCTCAGGGTGACGATGACTTCTGCGCCCGCATCGGCGATCTGGTGCTGGAGTTCGCGGGCCACGTAGAGCGGGTTACAGGGCACCACGATACCGCCCGCCCGCAGCACCCCGTAGTAGGCGATGGGGTACTGGGGGCAGTTGGGCAGGTGGACGGCCACCCGGTCTCCCTTCTTCACGCCCAGTTGCTGCAGGCCGGCGGCGAAGCGGTTGACCAGGTCATCCAGTTCTCGGTAGGTCATCTTCCGGTTGAAGAAGATGATGGCGGTGGCATCGGGGTACTTGTTGGCTGAATTGGTCACGAACCGGTCCAGCGGGATCTGGGGGTAGTCAATGTGGGCGGGAACACCTTGGTCATAGAACTTGAGCCAGGGCCTTTCCATTCTGTGCCTCCTTTGCGCACGGACGCCCGAGCGATCGGGCACGGCCAACAAGAACGGCAGCAATGGAGAGACGTTTCTTGGACCTACTCGCGGTGGAGAACTCCCTCCTTTCTCCCAAGGCCGCCCTCCGGGGTGAGGAAACGCGAGGAGGAGGGCGACAGGCTTGGGCCCAGGCCGACATGTCCTTCTGAACGGGGCAGTTATAGTATAGCGTAAGGTTGGGGAAGTGTCAAGCACGCGCGTGCCTGCTTCTTCGGGGCTGGCTCACGCTAGACGAGATGCAATCTGAGGAGGGGCGCACGGCCGTGCGCCCCTCCTACCCACGGGTCCAATGCCTGCGGGCCTGAGAAGGGGTCCTGACGCGAAATCCCGTAGGGGCACGGCAGGCCGTGCCCCTACCATGGCAGACGGCCCTGCCCCTTCCCACCTGCCATCCGCGCCTGGTTGCCCTCTTGCCCTTCCTGTGCTACACTTCAGGCCGCCATCCCTCCCAACGGGGGGAAGACTCTTGGCGGAGGGTGTACGCGGTGCGCGTGCTCTTCGTGCTCCAGCAGGTGGACTACGAGCCGCTGGGCATCATGCACCTCAGCAGCGTCCTCAAGCAGGCCGGACACGAGGTGCGCCTGGCCGTGGCTTCCGACGAGGACGTGGTGCAGGTGGCCCGAGAATGGAAGCCCGGCATCCTCGCCTACTCCGTCTGGACCGGCGGCCACCGCTACTACCTGGACCTGAACCGCCGCCTGCGGCAGGTGGTGGATGCCTTCTCCGCCTTCGGCGGGCCCCACGCCACCTTCTTCCCAGAGATGATCTACGAGGACGAGTTGGTGGACGGCGTCTGCGTGGGCGAGGGGGAGTACGCCCTGTTGGACCTGGCCAACGCCCTGGAACAGGGGACCTTCACCCCCACCATCCCCAACTGGCACTTCCGCGTGGACGGCGAGATCGTCCAGAACCCCGTCCGCCCCTACATCGCCGACCTGGACGAACTCCCCCTCCCCGACCGGGCCCTGGTCTACGACAAGGACCCCATCACCCGCCTCAGCAAGATCAAGCATTTCATCAGCAGCCGGGGGTGTCCCTACGACTGCACCTACTGCTTCAACCACGCCATCGCCGCCATCTACAAGGGCAAGGGCAAGCGGGTCCGCCAGCGCAGTGTGGATTCCCTCTTCGCCGAACTGGAGGAGACCCGCCGCAAGTACCCCCTGGAGTTCGCCGTCTTCCTGGACGACACCTTCATCCTCTTCCGGGACTGGCTGGAGGAGTTCGCCCAGCGCTACCCCAAGGAGATCGGCATCCCCTTCTTCTGCAACGTGCGGGCCAACCTGGTGGACCAGTGGGTGGTGGACCGCCTGAAGCGGGCCGGGTGCGTGAGCGTGGGGATGGGGATTGAGACCGGCAACGACGAACTGCGCAACACCATCCTCAAGCGCAACATGACCAAGGAGCAGATCGTCAACGCCTGCCTCATGCTGCGGGAGGCTGGCATCCACGTCATCACCACCAACATGGTGGGCCTGCCCACCAGCGGCATAGAGGACGACTGGGAGACGGTGGAACTGAACGCGCGCTGCCGGCCCGCCTACGCCAACGCCTTCATCTTCCAGCCCTACCCCCGCACCCAACTGGGCGAGATGGCCCGTGAGCAGGGCCTTCTGGAAGGGGATATAGACGACATCGGCGCGGCCTGGGACCACTCCATCCTCAAGTTCCCGCCGGACGAGAAGCGGCAGATAGAGAACCTGCAGCGCCTCTTCGCCATCGCCGTGGAGTGGCCGTGGCTCATCCCCCTCATCCGGTGGCTGGTGCGGTGGCCCCGCAACCCCCTCTTCTGGTGGGCCTACAAACTCTGGAAAGGGTACACCATCAAGACCCGCATCCACCCGGTGCGCCTGTCGCTGCGGGAGTACGTGCTCATCGTGCGCCGCTTCTTCCGGCTGACCTGAGGGCGGGCCGCCCCTCGGCGTGGCGGCCCGCACGGCCCCATCCCAGGGGGTGCAGGCGCTCTGGCCTTGGGGGTTCGTGGTGGAGTTGACAAAAAGG
>DAOTYM010000025.1:0-6086 GCA_034434775.1 Anaerolineae bacterium
CGCACCTGCACGTTGACCCAGTCGCTGGGGCGCAGGCGCAGCCGCCGCAGCACACCCACGCCGGCATCGGCCCACACGTCCGCTGTGGCGTAGCGGGGGCTCGTCTCCTCCAAGGCAGCCCCCTCCACCTCGGCCCCTTCCGTCACCCGACGCACCATGCGGACCTCCACGACGCCTGCCTCGGGGAACTGGGTGCGGTCCACCTGCAGGTCCAAGGCCACTTCCGCGGCGCGCACGCCCCGCATGACGAAGGTCGCACGGCCCTCCGCGCCGGGGACCAATTCCAGGCGGTGCAGGTTCTTCTGGGCGATGTTGTTGTCCCACCGCACCGACCAGTCGTGCTGGATGGGGTCCTCTTTGGACTCCAGCCGCACGAGGAAGCAGGCGGGGCCGTCCTCCTCTGGCTCCCAGGGCTGGCGGACGACCTGCTGCCCACCCGCAGCGATGGTGGGGATGCTCACCGTGCCCAGGGGCTTCCACTTGTCAGGCCAGATGGAAGGCGAGAAGGGGTGCGTGTAGAGGTGGACCTTCACGCCGTAGGCCGGCGCGGGCCCGCGGTTGTGCACCCGCACGAAGAGGAAGTTGGTCTGCCCCGCCTTGGGGGTCTGGTGGTCCGTACCGCCGTCGTCCGTCAGGCGGTTCCAGATATCGGGGCTGTTCCAGTAGGGGCCCGGCGTGGGGACCGTGCCCACATCCTCCAGGCTATCCCGCACCAGGATGTCGGCCTCGGAGAGGCGGTCGGCGCTGTAGGCAGCCTGGTTGTACTGGGCGATGTAAGCGTAGGGGATGCTGCCGTACCCCTTGCCCCAGGTGCTCTCCTCGCCCCAGGGGCTCCAGGAGTTGCGGATGATGAAATAGCCGCCCCCGGGGGCCGTTTCGTCGTCCACGTAGCCCACCATGCACATGGCGTGGCCGCCTTCCACCGTGTCGTTGGGCAGGGGCATGGTGATCTTGCCAAAGCGCCGGGAGGCCTCCGAATGGTACCAACTGGAGAAGACGGGGATGGCGAAGGCCACCACCTTGCCGTCGGCCAGGCAGGTCTTGAGGTCCTCCACGGAGCGGGGGTTGAGGGTGATGATGCGGACGATGCGGAAGGGCAGGGCTTGTTCCGCCGCTCCTGCGGGGGGCGGCCCCTGGCCCTCATCCCCGGGGACCTGGCGGGGGTTGTAGGGCCAGGCCTCTTCCGGCGGCACGCCGGCCTCCTTCAGACACTCCATGCCCAGGTTCGGGTAGGTCCCGCTGACCTGGGGCATGCCGTCGCGCTCCTTGCACCACCAGTAGACGAACTGCTCGGAGAGGTCCAGTTCCTCGCTGCCAGCGACCCGCTCCAGGTACTCCCGCACGGCGACGCTGGCGTGGGCCACGCAGGTGCCCCGTTCGGCCTGGTCCCGCACCGGCCCGAACCAGGACCGGTGGTCCACGGCCGGGGGCAGGCTGACCGGATGGGCCACGGTGACGTAGGGGCTGAGGGAGGTGGCGGCGAGGAAGGCCTCTTGCGGCGGGGCGAGGCTCCCCATCCCGTAGGTGGCGCTGGCCACGCTGCGCGCCCGGGCAGCGGTCGCGGCCGCCATCATGGGCAGGCGCTGCCGCGCCGCCTCCACGAGGTCCTGGAGGGCCTCTTCGGAGAGGCCCAGGTAGGCGGAGAGGCTGCGGCGGCCAGCGGGGGTCTCGGCCAGGGCCACGAACTCCTGGACCGTCTCCACCCACAGGCTGCGCAGGCGCTCCAGGTGTTCTGGCTGGATCTCCGTGACCTCAGCGAGGGGGATGCCGCGGCGGATCAACTTGCGGACCATGAGGCACCTCCTTGCATGGGCCCGCGCGGGCTGGTGGCCGCGCCCTCGGAGAGGGCTCGCGGCGGGATGGGCCGGCCTTTCCTACGCACCTTCCCCCTCGTCGGGCGCTTTGCCCGGCACGTCCTCGGGGCCGGGGAGGATCGCCCCCAGGGGGAACTGCTTGCCGCTGGGCCGGGCAAAGGCCCTGGCCACCTCTTCCGGCAGGGAGGCGTAGGCGATCCTCACCAGCGCCTCCAGTTCCTCGGGGCTGACCTCCAGGAGGTCCGACAGGCCAGCCTGCCCCTTGGGAGTGGCGGCCATGGAGAGGAACTCCTCCGCTGTGGTGACCCAGAGCGCGGCCAGTTGCCGGGCTCGCTCGGCGGGGAAGTCGGGGATGGAGCGCAAAGGCGTCCCGCGGCGGGGCTCTCCTTGTCCTTCCAAGGGGCGTACAGGACCCTTGTCGCCCATGACTACCGCTCCAAGCGCGGTGCCGGTGCGCCGCCTTGCCCTGCGACGGCAAGGGGAGGGCACCGCGCTCATCAATTATACCACAACTCCCTCGCGCGCCGGGCACGGCACCCCGTAGAAGCGGCACACGGCCTGGGCCACCTGGACCACCTGCTGGTCGGTCATCTGGGGGTAGATGGGCAGGGAGAGAACCTCCCGCGCCGCCCGTTCGGCCTCGGGCAGGGAGCCTTCCGCCAGGCCCAGCCCCCGGTACAGGGCCTGCAGGTGCAGGGGCAAGGGGTAGTAGATCATGGTGGCGATCCCCTCCCGGGCCAGGGCCTCCTGCAGGGCATCCCGCTGTGGAGCCCGGATGGTGTACTGGTGGTAGACATGGTACACCCCTTCCGCCTCCACCGGCAGCGTCACCGGGGCCTGTGCCAGGAGGGCGTTGTACAGGGCAGCGATCTCCCGGCGGCGCTCGGTCCAGGCAGGCAGGTGCCGCAACTTCACCCGCAGGATGGCTGCCTGCAGTTCGTCCAGGCGGCTGTTGAACCCCACCCGGTCGTAATAGTAGAGGGACCCTCGCCGGCGTCCGTGGTTGCGCAGGACGTCCAGCGCCGCGGCCAGGTCGGGGTCGTCCGTCACCACCAGGCCCCCGTCGCCGTAGGCGGAGAGGTTCTTGGTGGGGTAGAAACTGAAGCACCCCACCACTCCCATAGACCCGACCACCCGGTCCCTGTAGCGGGCCCCTATGGCCTGGGCCGCGTCTTCTATGACGGGGATCCCGTAGCGCCCGGCGGTCTCCAGGATGGGGGCCATGTCGGCCGGGTGGCCGAAGAGGTGCACGGGCACGATGGCCCGCGTCCTCGTGGTGATGGCTGCCTCCAGGTGGGCTGGGTCCAGGTTGAGGGTGTCGGGCTGGATGTCCACGAAGACGGGGCGTGCGCCGGCCCGGGAGATGGTGTTCGCCGTGGCCACGAAGGTGAAGGGGGTGGTGATGACCTCGTGGCCAGGCCCGACCTCCAGCGCGGCCAGGGCCAGGCGCAGGGCATCGGTCCCCGAGGCCACGCCCCAGGCGAACCGGGTGCCGCAGAAACGGGCCAGTTCCTCCTGGAGGGCCTGCACCTCCGGCCCCAGGACGAAGTGCCCGCTTTCCAGCACGCGGTGCACCGCGGCGTCCAGTTCCCCCTGGAGCGCCCGGTACTCGGCCTGCAGGTCCAGGAATGGGATGCCCATCTAACGCGCCTCCTCTGTACGGTGCCTTCCCGTGGCCCGTGTGGACGGCATTGTAACACACCGAGGCCGGAGCGCCAAACCGGGTCCGCGGCCTCCAGTTCCCCTCTTGCGTCGCTTTCACCCCCCATCCCCCACTGCCGCCGCAGGCAAAGGGGGTTCGGAAGCGCTCACCCGGTGGAACCGGAGCGGCGGAGAAACGGCCGAGCCCGGCGGAACGCCGGGCTCGGGTCACCCTCTCTTCTCCTCGGGGCCAGGGCATGGTGCGAGCGTCTCAGGAAGAGTGCCCCCATCCCCCCAACACGCGTTCTCTAGCGTTTTTTCTGGGCGCACCGGCAGCAGACGGTGGTCGTGGGCAGGAGTTCCAGGCGTTCTGGCTCAATGGGGCCGCCGCACTTCGTGCAGGTGCCGTAGGTGCCGGCCGCGATGCGCGCCAGGGCCTCTTCCACGGCCCGCTTCTTCTGTTCGGCGCGCTCTTTCAGCGCCAGGTTGAGTTCCCACTCGTAGACGGCGGGATCTCCCACACCCAGGCTGTAGTTCCCCTTGTGCTCAAGACGCCTGTCCAGTTCCGCGATCTCAGCCTGGAGGGTCTCCAGTTCCTTCAGGAGTTTGGACCGCGCCTGCTCGGTAGATACGCTCATGACCATCCCTGCTCGCCCACCATCGCGCCTTGTATGGCCCGTCCCCGCGCTGGGACGGAGCCTACCGAACACAGCCGACCGCAGCAGAATCCGCGGCGCACTGGAGAGGGGGTGCCCCCTCCCTGTGCTCCTCGGCGTTTCCGGCAACGCCGATGGCCCTGGCCAGGGTCAGGGCTCTATTCTAAATCCTCGTCTTCAGCGCCCTCCGCTTTGTAGGAGGCAGCCCACTGGGCCCACTCCTCCTCCGTGACCTGGCGGAGGCTCAGGCCGATGCGGCGGCGCTCCGGCTCAATGCGGATGACCCGAAGGAGGAGGAGGTCGCCCTCGCTCACCAAGTCCTGTGGGCGCTCTGGCGTGATGTCCGCCAGTTCCGAGACGTGGATGAGGCCCTCAATCCCCTCTGGCAGGCGGACGAACGCGCCGAACTCTGCCACCCGGGTGACCACGCCTTCCACCAGTTGCCCCTCGGTGTAGAGGTCGCGGATGCGCTCCCACGGCTCGGGCTCCATCTGTTTGAGGCTCAGGCCGATGCGCATCCGGTCCCGGTCCAGGCTCACCACCTTGGCCCGGACCTTCTGGCCCACCTTGAGGACCTCTTTGGGGTGGTCCACCCGCTGCCACGAGAGTTCGGAGACGTGGATCAGGCCGTCGGCCCCGCCCAGGTCCACGAAGGCCCCGAAGTCCCGCAGGCTGGTAACCGTGCCCTCCACTTCCTGGCCGATCTGCAGGCTCTCCAGGAGGGCCCGCTTGCGCTGCTCCTTCCATTCCCACCAGGCCTGCCGCTGCGAGAGGATGAGCCTCTTGCGCCGGCGGTCCACCTCAATGACCTTGAGCGGGACGGGCTCCTGGGCCTCCACCAGTTGCTGGAGCCGCTCCATCTTCTGGGCCTGGGAGAAGCGGCGCGGGAAGTACATCAGTTGGGAGGTCGGGACGAAGCCCCGGATCTTGCCGTACTGGACCACCAGGCCCCCGCGGTTGGCCTCAACGGGCGCGAGTTCCAGGAGGCGGCCGCTTTCCAGGTCTTCCTGGGCCCGGATCCAGTCCTCTTCCTCCCGGGCCTTGGAGATGGAGACCACCAAGTTGCCCTCGCGGTCCGAAGGACGGAGGACCGCGACGTACACCTCCTGCCCCTCGTGCAGTGCTGCTCGCCCGTCGGGGCCCAGGCGGTCCAGGTCCGACGCGGGGACGATGGCCTCGCGCTTGAGCCCTACGTCCACCACTGCGCCGTCCGCACTGATAGAGACGATGATGCCTTTTCGGATCTCGCCCCGCTTAGGCTGCCACAGGTCAAACTCCTTCTCCAGGAGTTCGGCCATGGAAGGCATCTCTGGGGGGGCTCCCTCCTCGGCCGGCCCTGCTGGCATTTCCGTTTCGGCCACGGCCTCGGCCAGGTCCTCCAGGGGTTCCGCACTGGAGGGGTTCCAGTTTCCTGCGCTTTCCGTTTCCTTGGGCTCCTCGGCTTTCAGCACCTCCTTGCGGTTTGCGGTCTCTTGCAGCGTCTGATAGTTGTCGGCGGGAAGCATTCTCCTCTATCCTCTCCCGGTCTCGGGCCAGAGTGGCGGGGCATGGACGAACACAAAGAAGCCCCCATGAGGCGCGGGCCCAGGCGCCTAGCCTCATTGTACTGGAAGTCAAAGGTTTTGTCAAAAGTGAGGGGCTGATGACTCGTACTGCGCCACAATGAACGTTCCGTTTTCGGGCCATGCAGGTCCCGGCTGCAGTCTCGTAGGGGCGCACGGCCGTGCGCCCCTACTCCACCCCTAAGAACCACCGTGGCGTAGTACTAAGGCGCTCCCGACGTTCCTTCCAGGCCGTGGGCGCGGCGCACCCTGTCCAGGACTTCCCGGGGCGGGCTGCGGAAGAAGTGGGCCGTGCTCTTCCGCAGGCCGGTAGAGCGCCGGAGGTCCACCAGCGCCTCGGCCAGTTTCAGCCCGGCGGCGCTGCAATCCACCACGGGCACGCCCGTGCCCGGCACCTCGTGGTACCCGTGCAG
>DAOTYM010000026.1:0-4400 GCA_034434775.1 Anaerolineae bacterium
CACGCTGCAGGCCCTGCCCTACGGGACCAGCCCCTCTTACACCCACTACCTCCTGGCCCGAGGCGTGGACGCCCTCCTGGACGCCAGGAGGCCAGAGGTCCTCGCCCGGGGGCAGGCGGGCTTCCCCTGGCAGGCCCTCTATGCCCTCCGCCGGGCGGCCCGGGCCAGCATCCAGCGCATCCTCCCCGAACCCCAGGCCGGCCTCCTCACCGGCATCCTCCTGGGCCAGAAGCGCGCCCTCCCCTCGGAGGTGATGGACCAGTTCAACGCCACGGGCATCAGCCACATCGTGGTCATCTCGGGCTGGAACATCGCAGTCCTGGCCGCGCTGGTGGCCCGCATTTCCCGGCCGTGGCTGGGCCGGCGGGGGGCTGGGGCCGCGTCCATCCTGGGGGTGTGGGCCTACGTCCTCTTCGTGGGGCTGGAGCCGCCGGTGGTGAGGGCCGGCATCACCGGCACCCTCGCCTTGCTCGCCCTCCTCCTCCACCGGGAGGCCCTGGCGCTGAACTCCCTGGCCGCCGCGGGCATCGCCATGACGCTGTGGCGCCCCTTCCTCCTGTGGGATGCCAGTTTCCAACTCTCCTTCGCCGCCACCCTGGGCCTCATCGCCTTTGCCTCCCCCCTGGAGGCCGCGGCCCGGCGTTGGCTTGCCCGCCTCCTGCCCGAGGGCCTCGCGGCGCGGCTCGTGGCCTGGTTGAACGAGCCCCTCTTCGTCTCCTTGGCCGCGCAGGCCATGGTCCTGCCCCTGCTCCTGCACGGCTTCGGCCGCCTCTCCCTCGTCGCCCCCCTCGCCAACCTGCTGGTGCTGCCGGTCCAGCCCCTCCTCATGGCCTGGGGCGCGGCAGCCACGGTGGCGGGCATCCTCTGGACGCCCCTGGGGCGGGTGCTGGGCGCGGTGGCCTGGCTCTTCCTCTCATGGACCCTGGGCGTGGCCGACGTCCTCGCCCGCCTCCCCTTCGCCTCCTTGGAGGTGCCGCCCTGGGGCTGGGGCCTGGTCATCCTCTACTACCTGGCCCTGGGCGGGGGCGTGTGGCTCCTGCGCCGCCCACCAGAGGCGCGCCGGGAACTCGGGGCCCGGGGGCTCGCCTTCGCCCGGCGGCAGGGCCCCCTTGTGGGATCCACGGCCCTTCTCCTCCTCGTGGCCCTGGCCGCGGCCCAGGGCTTGCCGGACGGCCGGCTGCACGTCTGGTTCCTGGACGTGGGCCAGGGAGACGCCATCCTGGTGCAGAGTCCCGATGGACGCCAGGTTCTGGTGGACGGCGGCCCCGACCCGCAGGTCCTCCAACGGGCCCTGGGCCAGGTCCTCCCCTTCTGGGACCGGACGTTGGACCTGGTGGTCCTCACCCACCCCGACGGCGACCACGCCGGGGGCTTGGTGGGCCTCCTGGAGCGCTACCGCGTCGGCCAGGTGCTCGTGGCCAGCCTCCCTGCCGACGAACCGGCGGCGCGCCGCTGGCATGCGCAGGTGGAGGCGGCGGGCCTCCCCCTCGTGATGGCCCAGCGGGGGATGGTCCTGGACCTGGGTGGCGCGCTGGCCGAGGTGCTGCACCCCCCAGCCGACGCCTCTGTCTTCCTCCCTGGGGACAACAACGGGAGCCTCGTGCTGCGAGTCCGTTTCGGCGGCGCCGCGGTCCTGCTGACGGGCGACCTGGAACGGGAGGGCGAGGAGTCCCTCCTGCGCTCTGGACAGCCCCTTCAAAGCGCGGTGCTCAAAGTGGCCCACCACGGCTCGGCCCGGGGGACCACGGACCCCTTCCTGGAGGCGGTGGGGCCAGAACTCGCCATCGTCAGCGTGGGGACGGGGAACCGCTTCGGCCACCCGGCCGCAGCCGTGTTGGAGCGGCTGGCGGAGAGGGGCGTGGCGGTTCTGCGCACCGACCTCCAGGGGACGGTGGAGGTCTTCACCGACGGCCAAGGCCTCTGGGTGCGCACCGAACGGTGAGGCCCCTCCTTACCCCCCGCCTACGGCGACAGGATAGCATAGGTCTCCCGGGTTCAGGTGTGGCCCTTCTGCTCGCCCCTGGTGGCGAAGTCCGGTATAATCCCCTTCCCAGGAGGGATGCCCCATGGTAGAAGCCATCTTGCTGGACCTGGACAACACGCTCCTGGAAAACGACATGCGGGCCTTCATGCGGCCCTACCTGGCACGCCTCAGCCAGTACCTGGCGGACCTCATCCCTCCGGACGAGATGCTCCGCCGGCTCAACCTGGGCGTGGAGAGGATGCTCCAGAACGACGGCACGGGCCCCACCAACGAGGAGACCTTCATGGCCGTCTTCTTTGAGGGCCTGGAGGCTCCGCGCGAGGCGGTGTTGGCCCGCTTCTGGGCGTTCTACGAGGGGGAGTTTGACCACCTGCGCCCGTACGTGCGGCCCAAGCCGGCAGCACGCCCCCTGGTGGAGGAGGCCTTCCGCCAGGGGTACCGCGTGGTGGTGGCCACCCAGCCCATGTTCCCCTTGCTCGCCAACCGCAAGCGGCTGGAATGGGCTGGCGTGGGCGACTTCCCCTACGACCTCATCACGTCCTACGAGACGATGCACGCCTGCAAGCCCCATCTGGCCTACTATCGGGAGATCGCGGAGAGGCTGGGGGTACCGCCGCACCGGTGCCTCATGGCCGGGGACAGCGTGGAGTGGGACCTGGTGGCGGCGGAGATCGGGATGCGCACCTTCTGGGTGACCGATTCCCTCCCCGCGCCCCTCCCGCCCCCGCCGCCCCATGTGGACGGCCACGGTGGGCTGGAGGACCTGCTGCGCTTCCTCAGTGTTGGACCACAATAAAAATTCCGTTTTCGGCCATGCAGGTCACGGTTGCAGTCTCGTAGTAGGGGCGCACGGCCGTGCGCCCCTACTCAGTCAAGAACCACCGTGGCGTAGTACTCAGGAGGATGCCACGGAGGGCACGCACGGGATGAAGCCGGAGCGAGGTCCCTCGCCCAGGGCTCAGTAAAACGAGGTCCGCAGGACGGGCTGGAAGAGTTCCTTTCGGTGGGCGCAGGCTGGGTCCACGGGGCAGCGGGGGCAATCCGGCTCCGTCATCTCGGGGCAGCGGCGCCGCGCCCCGAAGAAGAACCAGTCCACCGCCCCCATGCTCTTGCCGCTGGCCTCCTGCACCTGCTGGATGGCGGCGTAGGCCGCCCGGCGCACGGCCCACTCCTCGTCGGGCAGGAGGAGCCGCCGTTCCACCAACTTGCGCCGCAGGGCCGGGTCCAGCACCTCTACCAGGCCGGTCCGCAGGCACGACCGCTGCAGGTGGTAGTCAATGATGGGCGGCACGGGTTCCTCCGGCACGCTCCGCAGGAAGCGCTCCGGCCGCTGCTGCAGGATGACCGCCAGGAGGACGCTTTTCTTGCGCAGGGGATCTTCCTTGTAGCCGCCCACGTGGTCCAGGTGGGCCAGGAAGGTCCGCAGGGGGAAGGGGCTGGCGTTGGCCCGGGCGACCACGTCGGCTGGCGTCAGGCCCAGGGCGCCCATCTCCCGCCCGTAGGCCCGGGCCAGGTTCAGGCGCAGGGCAAAGGCGGGCATGGGATTTCTCCCGCTGTCGTCCTGGAACCACCGCGCCAGGTCCGCCCCCTCCAGGCGGGCCTGCCGTGGGGGCGTCAGCCCTTCCGGGTCCGCCTCCAGCCAGCGGCGGTAGACAGCCCAGAGGTAGTCGCTCCCCTTCAGGTCCCGGCCGCCCAAGCGTGCCACCAGGGGCCGCAGGTACCGCTCACCGTCGTCCTCCCAGAAGCCGAACTGCTGGAGGGTGCTGGCGAAGAAGAAGTCCAGCGTGAAGGGGTGGCCGGGGGGCGGGAACTCCTCGCCGACGAAGGGGAAGGGCGCGGCTTCCTCGGCCTGGGCGATGCGCGCGGCAACCCGCTCCACCTGGACCGGGTCCACCCGCACGCGGCCATCCTCGGGCGGGGCGGGCGGAGGCGGAGGCTGCAGGAGGGCCGTGGGCCCCACGGCGGTGATCATCTCCGCCGCGGCTGCCGCAGCCCAGCGGGCCGCTTCCACAGGGTGCCAGCCCTGGGCCAGGAGCGCGAGCGCCGTCCCGCAGAAAGTGTCCCCCGCGCCGGTGGGGTCCAGTTCCTCCACCGGCACGCCTGGCACCTCCGTGCGGTAGTCGCCCTGCACCACCCACGCGCCCCGAGGCCCCCGGGTGATGAAGAGGAGTTTGCCCGGGGCCACCCGCGCCTCCTCGGCCGTGCCGAAAAGGCCCTCCGCCTCCCGCTCGTTGCAGAAGAAGATGTCCGCCAGGGCGAGGGCCTCCCGCACCTCCGCCGTACGTTCGGCGATGGCGCAGGCGTAGGTCCCTGCGGCCACGCGCCGCCCCTGGGCCTTGAAGTGGCGCAGGAAGGCCAGTTGCCGCGCCGGCTCGTGGAAGGGGACCACGTGCACGATCTCGCCGGGGAGGCCCTC
>DAOTYM010000027.1:0-3295 GCA_034434775.1 Anaerolineae bacterium
ACCTCTTCAGCGTGATGCGGCCGCTGCACCACCGGGACCCGGGCATCGTGGGTGCCCTGCTGACGGACCCCCGCGCCACCGTGGGCCTCATCCCCGACGGCGTGCACCTGCACCCGGCGGTCGTCCGCCTCGTCTGGCGGGTGAAAGGGCCGGAGGGGATCTGCGCCGTGACCGACGCCATGACCGCGCTGGGGATGCCCCCGGGCCGCTACCGGCTGGGCGACGTGGAGGTCCTGGTGGACGAACGGTCCGCCCGGGTGCCGAGCGGCCTCCTGGCGGGGAGCATCCTCACCATGGACCAAGGGGTGCGCAACCTGGTGGCCTTCACCGGCTGCTCCTTACCGGACGCGCTGCGGGCGGTGACCCTGAACCCGGCCCGCCTCTTGGGCCTGGAGGGCCGGCTGGGGCGCATCGCCCCGGGGTATCTGGCGGACCTGGTTCTGTTGGACGAGGACCTGCAGGTGGTGGGGACTTGGGTGGAGGGGCAGGCCGTCCACTGGGCGGCCGGGGCCCCACAAATGCCCCGGTCTCCGCAGCCTTTTCAAGGAGGAAGCCATGGCAACTGAGATCACCTATTCTCTTGAGGAAGACGACTTGGTGGCGCTTGCCCGATACCAGATGGAGCGCTCTCCTTCCATACAGAGACGGTACCGCCTCCAGAGATACGGCCTGGTTCTGGGATTTCTTGCTTTGGGGATCCTCTTTGGCGTTGTGCTGGGCAAGGTCTCCCTCGCGCTCTACTTTGCGGGGCTGGCTCTGTTCTTCCTGGCCTTTTACCCCTTGTACTACCGCTGGCTCACCAGCCGGACGCTGCGCCAGATCGTGAGGGCGCGCCTGAACCCCAAAGCGTTCGCCAGGCGCAGCCTGCGCATCGCCCCGGAGGGTTTGGTCCAGTCCGTAGAGGACTCTGCAATGACCATGGATTGGACACGCTTGGTACCCGTGGCCATCACCCCTGACCATGCGTTCGTCGCTGTGGACGGGGTGTACGCTTTGGTCATTCCCCGGGCTCGGCTCTCTGAAGAGGAGTGTGACGCCTTCCTCCGAAACTTGCAGAGCCAGGTCCGCCGTGCCAGCCCATCCCCGGGCCTGCCCGGGCCACAAGTGAGCCAGTAGGGTGCAGGCCCCGCTGCGCCTCCATGAGGAAAAGTGTCAGAGACCAAGATTTGACAACCCTATCCCTTCGGTGCTATATTGAAACCATCCCGTGGAGCCAAAGTTTTTCGCTTGCGACTTTCTTTAAGGCTGAGGCTGCAGTCCAGAGTTATGGAAAGGAGGTGATAGGAGCCGAGCGCGATTTACGAATTCCGGTGCAAAGGACCTTTCTCTGGCGCACTAGGCACGTTTCAGGACCTAAGCACACCAAAGGAGGCCCTTGATGACGGCAGAACGCAAATCTCGGTCGCTGGTCTCGGAACTCTTCGCCCCTCCTCTCCCCAAGATGTACGTGATCGCCCTCGTCCTGGTGATCATCGCGGAGTTCATCGGCACCGTGCGCTGGACTCCTATCGCCAAGATCACCATCCTGTTGGTCCCCTTCTTCCACACCATCTATCTGGCTGTGGCCTTTGCCCCGCAACTCTTGGGCCGCTGGATCAAGCTCTACAGCCTGGAAGACTCTGCTTGGGCAGCAGGGATCATCGTGACCGCTACCTACCCGCTCATGGCCCGCTATGGAACCCTGGTCGGCCCCAACGTGCCTAAACTGCTGCAGGCCGGCGTTGCCCTCATCCTGCAGGAGATAGGCAACAACTGGGGGTCCATCGCCATCGCGCTGCCCATTGGCATCCTTCTGGGCTTGCGGCGCGAGGTGATCGGGGCCTGCTACTCGGTAGCCCGCGAGCCCAACTTGAGCCTGATCGGCGATATTTACGGGCTTGACTCGCCGGAAGGGCGTGGCGTGCTGGGCACCTACATTACCGGGACCGTGCTGGGCACGGCCTTCTTCAGCATCCTCGGAAGCCTCTTTGCTGCCACGGCCCCGGCCATCTTCCACCCTCTGGCCTTGGCCATGGCCATGGGCATCGGCAGTGCCAGCATGATGACCGCTGGGTCCGCGACCTTGGCCGAAGCCCTGCCGGCCTATAAAGACCAGATCCTGGCCTTCGCTGCAGCCAGCAACCTGATCACCGGCGTCACGGGGCTTTACGCCTCGTGGCTGGTCGGCATCCCCTTCGCCGAGTGGGTCTACCGGCTGCTTGGCAGGCGGAGGGAACGGGTAGCGGTTGCAGCCCAGGCCACAGCAAAGCAGATCCGCCCCAAGATCAACGTTGGGTGGACGATGCTCCACGTGACCTTGATCTCCATCCTGGTGCTCATTGGCAACTGGGTGGCGACCAAGGTCCCGCCGTGGGAAGCCTTCGTAGGCATGGTGCTCCTCTGGCTCATGGTGCTGGTGGGAGTCCTCTTGGCCCGGTATGTGCCGGTCTTCGTGCCCACCATTGCCTACATCGGCACGCTGGCCCTGATCGTGACCATGCCCGGCTTTCCAGGCTCCGCCCAGGTCCTGGAATTTGTCAAGAAGGTCAACTTCTTGGCTTTGGCGACGCCCATCATCGCCTTCACGAGCCTCTCCATTGCCAAGGACCTCTCCACCTTTGCTAAGATGGGATGGCGCCTTGTCGTGGCTGCCTTGATCACGCTGTTCTCCGTCTTCTTCTCAGCCGCGGTGATTGCGGAGATCGTGCTGCGCATCCAAGGCTTCCCACGCTAGGCGCACGGCCCCTGTGCTGGCTGATCTCAAGGCTCCGATGGCGCAGAGACACGAAGGCCTTGCTGAGAGGGTTCCTTCGTGTCTCTGTGCCTTCTCGGGGGATCTTTCTCTCGCGAGGTAGATATGGACCTCACGGATACCCTTGTTACCTATGTGGCCCGTGTGGATGAGGTGTTGGCGGACCTCATGCTTCGGGAGCGAAAGCGCCAGGAAGAGACGTTGGATTTGATCGCCGCCGAGAACACCGCCCCCCAGGCGGTCCTGGCGGCGGTGGCCTCTGCCTTCAACAACAAGACGGCCGAAGGCCTCCCAGGCCGCCGCTACCACACGGGCTGCGAAGTCGCTGATGAGATGGAGACGCTGGCGGTGGAGCGGGCGAAGGCCGTCTTCGGCGCCGAGCACGCCAACGTGCAACCCCACTCGGGGGTCAGCGCCAACCTGGCCGTCTACGCCGCAGTGCTGGAGCCGGGGGACAAGGTGCTGAGCATGAAACTCAGCCACGGTGGGCACCTTTCCCACGGCGACCCCGCGTCCATCACGGGGCGCGTCTATCGGTTCTTCCACTATGGTGTGGACCCCCAG
>DAOTYM010000028.1:0-2056 GCA_034434775.1 Anaerolineae bacterium
CATCCGCAAACTGGAGCAGGAAGGCGCGCTCGCCTCGCGCCGAAGCCGCGAGGAACAGGAAGAGTAGAAGGCATCACCCCCTTGAAGTTCGAGCGGTCCAGCGTCACCAAAGTGCAGCCGCGCCGCCGGAGGCGGCGCGGCTGACGCGAGGGGGTAGGAGGCCGCACGGTTACCCATCACTGACACGACGGATGCGAAGTATTCCTGGCATGATCACCGCAAATGTACGACACCTGATACCCCTCTTGTCGCAGGCGTTCAACGATCGGGCGATCAACGCTTTCGTCGCTCAGACCCACCACCCTCCGTGTGTTTGGCACATCCCCCAGGTTCACCTATAATCTAAGCCTATGAAAGTGCACAAGGCTTCCGTTCAGGTGCAGGCGAGGGCCCTGCAGTTCAACGTCGCAGGGCTCCTGCGCTCGGCAACCGGCGCCCAGCGCCGGCACACCATCGCGGTCAAGGCTCCGTCCTTTGAGGACCTGGTCTTCTCGGGACCCCTGCAGGGGACAGTCCTCCTCACGCGCACCGCGCAGGGCGTCCTCCTGGAGGCACACCTGGAGACCGTCGTCCGCTTGACCTGCGACCGGTGCCTGGAGCCCTTTGACCAGCCCTTGGACGTGGCCTGGAGCGAGGAGTTCCACCCCAGCGTGGACATCCTGACCGGCCGGCCGCTCCCCGTGGACCTGGACGACCTGGACGAGGCCGTCGTCATTGACAGCCACCACATCATGGACCTGGCGGAGACCATCCGGCAGCACCTGCTCCTGGCCCTGCCCATCCACCCCCTGTGCCGGCCGGACTGCGCGGGCATCTGTCCCATCTGCGGCGCCGCGCGCAACCGGGAGCCGTGTTCCTGCCAGGCCGAACCGGTGGACCCGCGCTGGGCCGCCCTGGCCTCCCTGCTCGGGGGCGAGGAAGGGCCCGAGACCTGAGGAGAGAACCACTCTCGCGGAGAGGTGCTGATCCGGGCCCCTCTGGGGGCCTTCTGACGCTGAAGGGACTTTCGGACAAACAAGGAAAGGAAGGAGTAACGAACGTGGGCGCACTACCGAAGAAGAAAGTGTCCAAGGGACGGCGTGACCGCCGCCGCAGCCATCATGCCCTGCAGGCCCTCCACCTGGTGGAGTGCCCTCAGTGCCACGCCCTGCGGCCACCCCACCGGGTCTGCCCGTCCTGTGGGTACTACCGCGGTGAGGAAGTGGTGAAGGTTGAGACAGAGAAGAAGTAGGCGGGTCCCGCAAGGAGGGATAGCCGTTGGTGGACTTCTCGCTGACCGAGGAACTGCAGGATCTGCAGAGGCGGGCCCAGGAGTTCGCGGCGCGGGAGATCATTCCCATCGCCGCCGAATACGACCGCCGCGGCGAAGTGCCCATGCACGTGGTGGAGCGGGCCTTTGAGGCTGGCTTCCTGAACCTGACCGTGCCCCGCGAACTGGGCGGCGGGGGGTGCAGCGCCCTGGCCAGCGCCATCGTGACGGAGGAACTGGCCTATGGCTGCGCGGGCATCACCACCACCATCATGGCCAACGGCCTGGCCCTCACCCCCCTCCTCCTGTTCGCCACCCCCGAGCAACTGGAGCGCTTCGTGCGCCCCTTCTGCCAGAAACCGCAACTGGCGGCCTTCTGCCTCACGGAGCGCCAGGCCGGCTCGGACGCGGGGGCGATCCAGACCACGGCCATCCCCGACGGGGATTCCTACGTCATCAACGGGGTCAAGTGCTTCATCACCAACGGCGCCGTGGCCTCTCTGTACACCGTCTTCGCCCTCACCGATCCTGAACGCGGCCCGCGGGGGGCCTCGGCCCTCATCGTCCCCGCCGACACACCGGGCATCTCCATCACCAAGGTGGAGGACAAGATGGGCCAGCGGGCCTCCAACACGGCCGAGATCACCTTCAAGGACGTGCGCGTGCCCAAGGAGAACCTCCTCTCCAAGGAGGGGCGGGGGCTCCAGGTGGCCCTGAAGACCCTGGACTACGCCCGGGCCGGGGTGGGCGCCCTGGCCACGGGGGTAGCCCGCCGCGCCCTGGACCTGGCCGTGGCCTATGCCAAGG
>DAOTYM010000029.1:0-1678 GCA_034434775.1 Anaerolineae bacterium
GACTCGTTTTTACAAAGGGAAGCCCTTAACCGCTCCTCCGGACGCTAGATGGCACGCCAGGAGGCGTGCCCTACGGTCTGCCACACCGGAAGGCTATCAGAGTTCTGTAAGAATGAGTCAGCCCTGATGCCAGGGCGCTTTCGGAATTGACAAATGCCCTGGCACCAGGTATAGTAAACTGGAGAAACAGGAAAGGTGGGCCAGGCCCCGGCGGCCTGGCCGCCATCCCCAACTTTTGGCACAGCGCCGCGCAGGGGGTGTGTCCTGCGCATAGGTCAAAATGGAACGGAGAACCGGAAATCCGATGACGAATTGGCTGGGCGATTGGCTCTTTGATGAGACCCTCTTCCTGGAGGAGCCGGCGGCCCGGACGGCCAAGAAGGCTGGCAAGCCCTCCGGGAAGAAGCGCTCCAGAAGCCGCAGCACCGCCGTGGAACTGCCCCTCCTGCCCCTGCGGGACATGGTGGTCTTTCCGCACATGGTGGCCCCGCTCTTCGTGGGGCGGGAGCGGTCCATCCGGGCGGTGGAGGAAGCCCTGACCGCTGGCGACGGCACGTTGGTCGTCGTGACCCAGAAGAACCCCGAGGTGGAGTGGCCGGGCCCCGAGGACCTGTACTCCGTGGGGACCTCGGTCACCGTTGGCCGCGTGCTGCGGATGCCCGACGGCAACATCAACGTCCTGGCCCAGGGCGAAAGCCGTGTCCGCATCGTCAAGATCGTCCAGAAGGACCCCTTCCTGAAGGCCCAGGTGCTGCCGATCCCAGAGCCGGTGCGGGAGGGGGTGGCCGTAGAGGCCCTGATGCGCGCCGTGCTCACCCTCCTGGAGAAGATCGTCCAACTGAGCCAGCAACTGCCCGAGGACGCCTACGTGGCGGCGATGAACGTGGACGAGCCGGGCTGGCTCGCGGACTTCGTCGCCTCCATGGTCAACCTCTCCCTGGAGGAGCGGCAGAACATCTTGGAGACCATTGATCCCGAGGCCCGCCTGCAGCGCCTGAGCGTCCTCCTGGGCCGGGAGGTGGACGTCCTGGAACTGGAGAACCGTATCCACACCCGCATCCAGGAGGAGGTGGACAAGAGCCAGCGGGAGTACTTCCTGCGGGAGCAGATGAAGGCCATCCAGACGGAACTGGGGGAGATTGACAGCGGCCTGCGGGAGATAGAGCAACTGCGGGAGAAGATCACCTCGTCCGGCATGCCAGAGGAGGTGCGGGAGAAGGCCCTCCAGGAACTGGACCGCCTCACCACCATGCCGTCCATGTCTCCCGAGGTGGCCGTCATCCGCACCTACCTGGACTGGCTGGTGGAACTCCCCTGGTCCGAGCAGACGGAAGACAACCTGGATATCGCCAAGGCCGCCGAGATCCTGGAGTCGGAGCACTACGGCCTGGAGAAGGCCAAGGAGCGCATCCTGGAGCACATCGCCGTGCGCCAGTTGGCCAAGGAGAAGATGCGCAGCCCCATCCTCTGCTTCGTGGGGCCGCCGGGCACGGGCAAGACCTCCATGGGGCGCTCCATCGCCAAGGCCCTGGGGCGCAAGTTTGTGCGCGTCTCCCTGGGCGGCATCCGCGACGAGGCGGAAATCCGCGGCCACCGCCGCACCTACGTGGGGGCCATGCCCGGCCGCATCATCCAGACCATGCGCCGCGCCGGGACCATCAACCCCCTCTTCATGCTG
>DAOTYM010000030.1:0-4137 GCA_034434775.1 Anaerolineae bacterium
GACTCGTTTTTACAAAGGGAAGCCCTTAACCGCTCCTCCGGACGCTAGATGGCACGCCAGGAGGCGTGCCCTACGGTCTGCCACACCGGAAGGCTATCAGAGTTCTGTAAGAATGAGTCAGCCCTGAGGCCCACTTCGGTCTCCATTTGACCTGGAGCCAGTTCTGTGGTATATCCTCAAGTCAAAGACGGTGGGCTTGGGGCTGCTCAGTGGGGGGAAGCCCGCCGACGGAGGCGCGAGGATGACGCTCCCGGAGGAGTTGATCGCCCGAATAAAGGAAAAGTTGGAGGCGCAACGGCGCGAGGCAGAGGCGGAACTGCGGCGGCTGCAGGAGTTCATGCAGGGCGAAGTGGATGTGGACGCCGAAGAAGGGGACCCCGACCTCTTTGAGCGCGAGAAAGTCGCCGCCCTGATCGCTGCCCAGGAGCGGCGCTTGGAGGCCGTGGAGCGAGCCCTGAAGGCCATAGAGGCAGGAGTCTACGGCATCTGCGAACGCTGCCGCCAGCCCATTGATCCCGAGCGGTTGGAGGCCCGCCCCGAGGCCGTCCTGTGCATCGCCTGCCAGCAGGAGGTGGAGCGCCTGGCCCGCAGAAACCTCACTCCTCCGCCGACGCGTTGGTGACCAGACCCGGCTTGCCGGACCTCCCCAAGGCCTCGCCCGTTGGGCTCCGAACCCGTTCCAGCCTTTGACAACATCCCGCCCTTTTGTTAGAATAGCGCGATTTTGAACAAAGGCTGCCCCTGCCTCCTGGGCCGCCTACGGATGAGGGGCGGGGGTGTCTTGCGCGGGGATGAGCGCACGGAAGATCGCATCGTCCAAGTCTCCGGCCTTGGGCCGGAAGGGCTCTGAACTTGCACCGGATGACGGGGCCAGGGATCGCTCCTGGACGACCTGGCCCCTTTTGTGGGCCCAGAAGCGGTGCCAGGGCCGCCGCGTGGCCGGGCCCGAAGCCCTTAACTGAGGAGGATGTCATGGAGGAACTGATTGAGATCCGCTGGCACGGGCGGGGTGGCCAGGGCGTGGTCACCGCGGGCAAGCTCCTGGCCGAGACCGCCCTGGGCCTGGACCAGTACGTGCAGGCCTTTCCCGACTACGGCCCGGAGCGGCAGGGCGCTCCCATCCGGGCCTTCACCCGCATCAGCCCCAAGCCGATCTACCTCCACAGCCAGATTGAGGAACCCGACGTTGTCCTGGTGCTGGACCCCACCCTGCTGGGGACGGTGGACGTGACCGAAGGGCTCAAGCCCGACGGCATCCTCATCGTGAACACCCCTCTCTCGCCCCAGGAGATCCGCGAGCGGCTCAACTGGCGGACGGGCAAGGTGTTCACCGTGGACGCCAGCCACATCGCCCTGGAGGAACTGGGGCGGGAGATCACCAACACCCCCATGTTGGGGGTGTTGGCTGTGGCCTTGGGCCTCTTCACCCCCGAGCGCCTGGCCGAGGAAGTGCGCCGCAACTTCAGCAAGAACATGCGGCCCGAGATCGTGGAAGCCAACGTGCGCGCCATCCTGCGCGCCGCCAAGGAAGTGCAGCAAGGGTAGCAACGGGAGGTCGTCTCAATGCCCAAAGGAACCGGCTGGAAAGATATCCCCATCGGGGGCCTGATCCTGGAAGCGGGCAACTCGGTGGAGTACAAAACCGGCGGTTGGCGTGCCTTTCGGCCCGTGCTGGACCCCGAAAAGTGCATCCACTGCCTGATGTGCTGGATCTACTGCCCGGACTCCTCCATCCTCACTGAAGACGAGAAGATGCGCGGCTTTGACCTGGACCACTGCAAAGGGTGCGGCATCTGCGCCAGCGTCTGCCCCAAGGACGCCATTGAGATGGTGGAGGAAGGGAAGTTCTTGAAGGAGAAAGAGTGAGGTGGGGGCCACATCCCAACCCCCCGCCTTCGGCTGACTTGGAGGAAGCCAACGATGAGAGAAATCCTGCCCCTGGATGGCAACAACGCCGTAGCCCACGCCATGCGGCAGATCAACCCGGACGTGGTCGCGGCCTATCCCATCACCCCGCAGACCTCCACGGTGCAGACCTTCGCCGAGTTCGTGGCCAACGGCCTGGTGGACACCGAGTTCGTCACCGTGGAGAGCGAACACAGCGCCATGAGCGCCTGCATCGGCGCGGCGGCGGCCGGCGCCCGCGTGATGACCGCCACCTCGTCGGCCGGTCTGGCCTTCATGTGGGAGGTCCTGTACGTAGCCGCCTCCACCCGCCTGCCCATCTGCATGCTGGTCGCCAACCGGGCCCTCTCGGCCCCCATCAACATCCACTGCGACCACTCCGATAGCATGGGCGCCCGCGATGCCGGCTGGATCCACCTCTTCGCCGAGAACCCACAGGAGAGTTACGACAACGCCATCCAGGCCGTGCGCATCGCCGAACACCCCGACGTCCTCCTGCCGGTCATGTTCATGCACGATGGCTTCATCACCAGCCACGGCATGGAGCGGGTGGAACTCCTGGACGACCAGGAGGTGCGGGATTTCATCGGCGAGTACCGGCCCCAGCACACCCTGCTGGATATAGATCACCCCATCACCGTGGGCCCGCTGGACTTCTACGACTACTACTTTGAGCACAAGCGCCAGCAGGTGGCGGCTATGGAGCGGGCGACCAGCGTCATCCTGGAGGTGGGCGAGGAGTTCGGCCGCCGCTTCGGGCGCCGCTACGGCCTCTTTGAGGCCTACAGGCTGGACGATGCCGAGGTGGCCATCGTCGTCCTCTCCTCCACCGCTGGGACGACGCGGGTGGTGGTGGACCGCCTCCGGGCCCAGGGCCTGAAGGTCGGCCTCCTCAAGCCGCGGGTCTTCCGGCCCTTCCCGGCCAAGGAACTGGCCGAAGCCCTGGCCCATGTGCAGGTGGTGGGGGTCATGGACCGCTCCATCTCCTTCGGGAGCATGGACAACGCCGGCCCCCTCTTCTTGGAACTGTGCGCGGCCACGAGGATCTACGGCGGCAGCATGCCCCTCGTGAACTACATCTTCGGCCTCGGCGGCCGCGATATCCTCCCGCGGGAGATTGAGCAGGTCTTCCGAGACCTCCTGCGCATCCGGGACACCGGGAAGGTGGAGCGCTTGGTCACCTACCTGGGTGTGCGCGAGTAGAGGAGTTTCCCATGACCACAGCGACCAAACTCACCCCGAAAGCCCTTTCGCACAAAGAAGACCGCCTGGCCCCAGGGCACCGGCTCTGCGCCGGGTGCGCCGCGGGCATCATCGTGCGCCAGATTCTCCTGGCCATTGACGAGCCGGTGATCGTCGCCAACGCCACCGGCTGCCTGGAGGTGGCCACGACCATCTTCCCCTACACCGCTTGGCGCGTGCCCTGGATCCACAGCGCGTTTGAGAACGCCGCCTCCACCGCCTCCGGGGTGGAAGCGGCCCTGCGGGCCCTGGTCCGCCGGGGCAAGGTGGAGGACCGGGACATCCGCATCATCGCCTTCGGTGGCGACGGCGGCACCTACGACATCGGCCTCCAGGCCCTCTCCGGCGCGCTGGAACGGGGGCACCGGATGATGTACGTCTGCTACAACAACGAGGCGTACATGAACACCGGCATCCAGCGCTCCAGCGCCACGCCCTACGGGGCCCACACCACCACCTCGCCGGCCGGGAAGGTCATCCCTGGCAAGCAGCAGCGGCGGAAGGACCTCACGGCCATCGCCGTGGCCCATCACATCCCCTACGCGGCCCAGGCCTCGCCCAGCCAGTGGCGGGACCTGATGCAGAAAGCCCGCAAGGGGGCCAGCGTGGACGGGCCGGCCTTCCTCAACGTCCTCTCTTCGTGCAACCGGGGCTGGCGCCACGAGACGGGCAAGACGGTGGAGATCATGCAACTGGCCGTGGACACCTGCTACTGGCCCCTGTACGAGGTGGAGAACGGCAAGTACCGGCTCACCTACCGGCCCAAGGAGAAACTCCCCATTGAGGCCTGGCTGGAGACGCAGGGGCGGTTCCGCCACCTCCTCCGGCCGGAGAACCGCCACGTCATTGACGAACTCCAGAAGCAGGTAGACGAGGAGTGGGAACGGCTGCTCTGGCTGTGCGGTGAGTCCTGAACCACCTGGGCTGTGGCCGGCACCTGGCATCCTATGGCAGCATGGCGAGGGTAGCGGCCTTCCGCTACCCTCCCTT
>DAOTYM010000031.1:0-2049 GCA_034434775.1 Anaerolineae bacterium
CACGCTGAAGAGGTGGGTGCCGAAGGCCACCCCCAGGTCCAGGGCGTGCAGGGCCTCCTCGTAGGTGGCCGAGGTGTGCCCAGCGGCGACGACGATGCCCCGCCGCCGCAGGTCCCGGATGACGTCGTCCGCACCGGGGAGTTCGGGAGCCAGGGTCACCAGGCGGACCGGCTCCAGGGGGCCGAGTGCTGCCAGGGCTTCCAGGGAGGGCAGGCGGAGGTGAGCCGGGTTGTGCGCCCCGGCCTGCTGGGGGTTGAGGAAGGGCCCCTCCAGGTGCAGGCCCAGCACCCGCGCGCCGGTGGGTTCGGGGGGCAGGCTCCGCACCACCTCCACCGCCTTCCGCACCACCTCCGGCGGCGAGGAGACGATGGTGGGCAGGAAGGCCGTGACGCCGAAGGCGGGGAGCCTCCGGGCCACGGTGGGGATGGACCCGGGGTCCCGGGTGAAATCGCAGCCGAAGCCGCCGTTGACCTGCAGGTCCACGAAGCCCGGCACGGCGCAGAGGTCGGGGAAGTCCAGCACCGGGGCACCAGGCGGGATGGGCAGCGCCTCCTGAGGCCCCACAGCGCGGATGCGCCCGCCCTCTATGCAGAGGACGGCGCGCTCCAGCACCTCGGTGGGTGTGCAGAGCCGGCCCACCCGCATCCAGTACGTGGTTCTTTCTGGAGAAGGGGGCTTGGTCATGGAACGCTCTCCCCCCTCGCCCGGAAGTGCCGCTCGGGAAGGGCGCGCAGGCGGGCCGCAGCCTCCTCCGGCGTCAGGTCCCGCTGGGGTTCGGCCAGCATCTCGTACCCCACCATGAACTTCCGCACCGCGGCCGAGCGCAGAAGGGGCGGGTAGAAGTGAGCGTGCAGCTGCCAGTGGCGGAAGTCGCCGGGCGCGGTGGGCGCACCGTGCCACCCCATAGAGTAGGGGAACGAGGTCTGGAACAGGTTGTCGTACCGCGTGAGGAGCCGCTTGAGGAGGTCCGCCAGGGCGTCCCGTTCGGCATCCGCCAGGACCGGCAAGCGCAAGGTGGGGCGCCGGGGCAGGAGGAGCGTCTCAAAGGGCCAGACCGCCCAGAAGGGGACCACCGCCAGCCAGCAGTCGTTGGCCACGACGACCCGCTCCTGGGCCCCCTCCTCCAGCGCGGCGTAGGCCAGGAGGAGGGGTTCGCCGTGCTCTTCCAGGTAGGCCCGCTGGTGGAGGTCCTCCTTGGCGGCCTCGTTCGGCAGCGACCCCTGCGCCCAGACCTGCCCGTGGGGGTGCGGGTTGGAGGCACCCATCATCTCCCCCTTGTTCTCAAAGACCTGCACCCAGGCGTACCGCGCCCCCAGGTCCTCCACCTGCTCGGCCCACACGTCCACCACCCGGCGGATGGCCGCCACGGGCATCTCCGCCAGGGTCAGGTCGTGGCGCGGGGAGAAGCAGATGACCCGGCAGGTCCCCTGCTCTGGGGCCGCCTGCAGGAGGGGGTGCGCCGCCTCGTCCACAGGGGGCGTCTCAGGCAGGAGGGCTGGGAAGTCGTTGGTGAAGACGTAGGTCTCCCTGTAGTGGGGGTTCCGCGCCCCGCCGGCCCGGGCATTCCCCGGGCAGAGGTAGCAATGGGGGTCGTAGGCAGGGCGGGCCTCCTCGGGCACCCGCTCCACCTGCCCCAGCCAGGGCCGCTGGGTCCGCTGGGGCGAGACCAGCACCCACTCTCCCGTGAGGGGGTTCCGCCGGCGGTGAGGGTGTTCCCAAAGCCTCTGGCGCGCGCGTTCCACGGGCCTCACGCCTTCCAGACGATGTGCACTCGGTTGCCTGCCGGGTCGGGCTCCTTCAGGTACTGCAACTTCATCCCCGGGAGGACGATAGGGTCTTCTAGGTCCACCCCTTGGGCCCGCAGGGCTTCCACGGCGGCGTCAAAGTCGGCCACCCGGACCGCCACGTGGCAGCGCACGGAGCCGCTCGGCGGCAGGACCTCAATGCGGCCCCCTTGGGGGTCCAGGGCAAGGAACTGGGTCCCGGAGGGGGTCACCGTGGCCCCGAAGCCGAAGCGCTCCCGGTACCAGGCTGCGAGGGCGTCCACGG